>JAYWBH010000758.1:0-3106 GCA_043781815.1 Bryobacterales bacterium
TCGCATCCTGATCTGCTGGATTACCTGGCCAATCAGTTCATCGCTGGCGGCTGGAAAATGAAGCCTATGCACAAGATGCTGGTGATGAGCAACACCTACCGCCAATCTTCGCACTCACCGAATGAGAAAGTAGCCGACGAACAGGATCCTGAAAACAAACTGCTGTGGCACTTCGGAAGGCGGCGTTTGGAAGCAGAAGAAATGCGCGATGCAATGCTTGCAGCCAGCGGCCTGCTGAATACGAAAATGGGCGGGGCCGGTGTAATTGTGCCTGTCGAAAAAGATTTAATCAATCTTCTTTACAAGCCGTCACAATGGACTGTTGCAGCCGACAAAACCGAGCACGACCGTCGCAGCGTCTACCTCATCGCCAAACGGAATTTGCGATTACCCTTTATGGAGGTTTTCGACGCACCTGATTTGCAAAGCAGTTGCGCCAGACGGGAAGCTTCCACACACGCTCCCCAGGCCCTGGAATTGATGAATGGTGAACTTTCCAATCGCTTGGCGGAAGCTCTGGCCGCTCGTATCACTAAAGAAGCCGGGCCAGACCATTCCAAGCAACTAAGTCTTGCTTACTTACTAACGGCAGGCCGTGAGCCTAAGCCCAAGGAACGGGAACTGGCTCTGGCGTATCTCAACGGAAGCAACTCCATGCGGGAGTTTGCTTTGACCTTACTGAATTTGAATGCCTTTTTGTACTTGGAGTAACTGCAATGCCGGAACATGTTCGACTAACTAGAAATCGCCGTGAGTTTCTGACCGATGCCTTCTGCGGTTTTGGTGGAATGGCCTACGCCGCCATGTTGGCTGAACAACAGGCCAGTGCTGCTGGGGTAAATCCATTGGCCCCCAAGCCGCCGCACATGCCCTCCAAAGCCAAAGCGAAATCAGTAATATTTCTCTTCATGGCGGGTGGTCCCAGCCATATGGAAACGTTTGACCCAAAGCCGTTGCTCAATCAATTAAACGGCCAGAAACGACCGGCCAGCTTCGGCGAAGCCAAGTATCAATTCGTCCAAAAAACAGCCACGTTGCTGGGTACCAAGCGGACCTTTGCGAAGTATGGCAAATCAGGTATCGAAGTTTCCGACCTGATGCCCCACACGCAGAAAATTGTCGATGAACTAGCGGTGATCCGATCTTGTCATGGCGATATGGTGGTGCATTCCGCTGCCCAATATCAGTTGATGACGGGGCGCATTTTGCCAGGATTTCCCAGCATGGGTTCGTGGGTGATGTACGGCCTGGGAACGGAAAGTCAATCCCTGCCAGGCTACGTCGTATTGCCCGATCCGAAAGGTGCCCTGGAAGCAGGTCAACCGATGTATACCCAAGGGTTTCTTCCGGCCATTTACCAGCCCAGTATGTTCCGCCCAGGCAACAAACCTGTATTGAATCTCGACTTACCCAAGGGAGTAAGTATGGTGGAGCGTCGCAAGACTTTGCAGTTACTCAAAGGCTTGAACGAAGCGAACATGACGGCAGGTGATCTGGAATTTGAAGCCCGCCTTTCCGCTTATGACTTAGCATTCAAGATGCAAGTGGAAGCACCGGAAGTGTTCGATATCAATCGCGAATCCGAAGCAACTCGCACGATGTATGGAGTGGGTAGCGCGAAGACGGATGATTACGGACGCCGTTGTTTATTGGCTCGTCGTCTGGTAGAACGCGGTGTTCGATTTGTAACTGTGGTAGCTGGTGGTGGACCTGGCAACTTACAGTGGGACGCGCACGATGATATCGAAGAAAATCATCTGCGCATGGCCGGACATACCGATCAGCCAGTGGCGGCGTTAATTCAGGATCTGAAACAGCGCGGATTGCTGGACCAGACCCTGGTTGTGTGGAGCGGCGAGTTTGGTCGTTCCCCAGAAAGCCAGGGGAACAAGGGTCGCGATCATCACAATCTTGGTTTCAGCATGTGGATGGCCGGTGGTGGCGTGAAAGGTGGAACAGTGGTGGGTGCGACTGACGATATCGGCCTGCGCGCGGTTGAAAAACCATACCATTTCCGCGACATTCATACGACCGTGTTGAACCAGTTAGGGCTCAATCAGGATGCACTGAGCTTCCTGCACTTGGGTCGAAAGGAGCGGCTAACGGAAATTCAGGGCAAGGTGATTGAAGAAATTGTCTAACTGCAAATTGTCTGCATATAGTGCTTCTGAATCTTTTCATCCGCAGTGATTAAAAAGGAATTTTGGGCACACCGGGCTTGGCTGACAATGATGCGATCAAAAGCATCTCGGGTCCAGGATTCCAACAATGCGGCACTGGCAATATGTTCGAAGGGAAGCTGACAAATCTGTAGATCAATTGTCCGCTGCAGGTGTTTGAAAATGGCTTCTGCCTGGCTTATAACGCGTTTGATTTCAAACGCATATTGAAGCTCCACCAAAACCATTGGCGAAATCAGCAGGTCATAGCGATTCATGGCTTGTTGCGCTTCTTTGCTGATCTTGCTTAAATCCCCAATCGCCAACCGCACAACCACGTTGGTATCCAGATAGGCTTTCATGAGAGCAAATTATAACGGTCGATTGTCCCAATTGGTCATTTCCGTAGCGTGTACCTGCTTCAACGCTGCGTCCAAGTCTTCAAAGCTAGTGCCTTTAGCGAGGATGTCCAGGGGTTCAATCCTGGAAAGCTTTGAGGCTTTCAAATCTGCAACTAAACGAATTGTTGTTCCCTTGTAATCGAATTCCACGCGCTCCCCCTTGGATGCTGCTGCCGCGAATGCAAACAGGTTTTGCCTGACATTGGATATCTTGTTGCTCACTGATTAAGAATAGCGTTGTTTGTACGGAATGTCAAGAAAGAACGTACAACAAATGTTTTTTAGGTTGAGTGGTTGAGTCACCATCATCCAGACGGTAGCCGACACCTGGCTCGGTTATTAAAAACTTGGGCTGTGCGGGATCAGTTTCCAACTTTCGTCGGAGTTGCGCCATTCAGACGCGCAAATAATGTTCTTGCTGCGAACGGTTGGTCCCCCAACTTCATTAAATCAACAAGGTATCGGGCCAAACGGCCTGAATCAGGTCTTCCTTGCTGACCAGGCGACCGCTGTTTTGAACTAGAACTGTAAGGATTTCAAAAACTT
>JAYWBH010000759.1:0-9408 GCA_043781815.1 Bryobacterales bacterium
TGATGAGCCGCCGGGGATGCAATCCAGATTCCAGGGATTTTTCACAGCGCCGAAGTGCGGATTGTTCGATGTCACTCCGTAGGCCAATTCGTGGAGACCAGTTTTGCCTAGCATCACCGCTCCGGCGGCATTCAGTTTTTCAGCTACGGTGGAATCGTAATCGGGGATCATGTCGCGGTATAGAAGCGATCCTCCGGTGGTGCGAATGCCCTTGGTGCGGTAGAGGTCTTTGAGTGAAATGGGGATGCCGTGCAGTGGACCTCGATCAACTCCCTTTGCCAATTCCTCGTCGGCAGTGCGAGCCTGTTGCAACGCGTGTTCCGCAGTGACGGTGATAAAGGCGTTCAGCTTGGGTTCTAATCGTTCGATGTTCGCCAGACATTGCCTGGTCAATTCGACGGAAGAGACTTTTTTCGATCGTAGTGCGGCGGATGCCTCGACAATCGTTCTCATTCTACCGGCCCCAGAAGCTTGTAGATCATGGCCGATTCGGTGCTGGCATCGAGTGAGTTGGCCAGTGGACGGAAACCAGCTTCTAAGCCATCTAACGATGGGATTATTTTTTCTAAATCTTCAGCGGGGATGGGTAGGTTCCAAGCTGCAGCAGTTTGCTTCCAATCTTTCTTCATATGGCGTAACTGCCATTATATCGGCTACATCTGGTACAGCATCAGATAAACGATCACCCCAGTGACCGAAACATACAGCCAGATGGGCAGTGTCCAGCGAGCGATAGCTCTATGACCAGGGAACCGTTCTTTCAAAGCTCGAAATAGTGTGATGCTGGCCAGGAACGGAACGGTGACGGCAAGGATCGTGTGGCTGATCAAAATTGTGAAGTAAACGATTCGGATTGTCCCGGTGCCCTGAAATTTAACCGATCCTACGCGAAAGTGATAGACCAGATAGCTGATTAGAAATAACACCGAACAGGTGAATGCAGACAACATATAGCGCCGGTGAGTCTCAATGTCGCGGCGGCGCACGGCCAGAAATCCCATCATCAACAAAATAGCCGATAGGCCATTCAAGATTGCGTTTAACCCTGCCACTTAGCGGGACTCCTTTACCAGCCTGCTCAGATCCTGTTTCAAGCGCATAATTCCATCCTCTTCTGATGTTCCGTAGTAGCCACGGATGTGCATTTTTCTATCCACCAGAACGAAGCGAGTGCTGTGATCGAGCGAGCCGTCCACATCTCCTAGTTTGAACCCTTTCCGGTTGAGCATCTGTAACGTCTGGCGCGGGCCGGTGAGGAAGGTCCAACGGGTGGGATCGGCTTTGAAACGCTTGCCATAAGCGGCCATCACTTGCGGTGTATCGTGAGCCGGGTCAATGGTGAACGACACCATTCGGAAATTTGTGCCGTCCTGCTGAAGTCGGGCCATGATGGCGCTCATACGCGGACACGGGCCGGGGCAAGTGGTGTAAATGAAATCGGCGATCCAGGGGGTCCCTGTCAGTTGGCTGGTTCCGAAGGGCTGGCCGGATTCATCGGTCAATTGGAAATCCGGGAGTAGGCCGAAGTCTTCTAGGATTGGCTCCTTGCGGCAGGAGGTTGTCAGAAGGAGAAGGGATAGAAGTGCCAGCCGTTGGGTAGACGGCCTCGGGAAATAGCTGCTGAGGCAGGGGGACTGGCTTGCTGATATCATTTCTTTCAAGATGACCCTCATACATTGTTTCAGTCAGACATTGCCGTATTGGGGGACCGCTTGCTCGCGCGCGCGGCTCGGTTAAGATGTACCCTCAACCGGCGGTTCGGGGACTGGGACGCGATACGATCCATGATGCAATTACCACTAATAAGATGCCGAATCCGGCGGTTGCGGTGACACAAGTTGAAATACTTGCGTATTGATCAGCCTTGGGGTCAAGCAACTGCCATAGGGCGGAATAAGCGTAGGTCATGGGATTGGCGCTCATCACTGCGCGCATCCACGGGACAGCTTTGGAAGGCGGAAAAATGGCCCCGGAAAGCAGCCACATGGGGAACAGCAGCAGGTTCATCATGGCGTGGTATCCGGCAGAGGAATTCATTTGCCAGGCGATCAGGAAACCAAGAGCCGTGAAGGTGAATGCGATCAGCCACAACATAGCGGCGACTTCCAGCAGATTACCCGTCTGATACCCGGCGATGCGCGTGAAGCAGAGCAATATAAGCGACTGCACCCAGGCCATGGTGGCCCCGCCCAGCAGCTTGCCGACCACTAAGGACAGCCGAGGGGCCGGTGACACCAGCATGGAAAGCAGGAACCCTTCATTGCGATCTTCAATGATGGACATGGTTGAGAAAATGGCGGCGAACATCACCGTCATGGTCAACGCTCCGGGGAAGAATACGCTCAGATCGCCAAAGCCGGAACCGATGACGAACCAGAATAAAATAGGGGAGGCGGCAAAGGCGGCCACTCTCGCTTTCTCGCGCCAGAAGCGGATTAAATCGCGACGCCAGAGCGTCCAAGTGGGTAGTAGAAAATTCATAAGCGCGCTCCCGTTTCCTTAAGGAACACGTCTTCCAGCGTTGGTTTGTGATACGAAATGCCGCGCACAGCTTGCGGAAATGCTGCCGCCACTTGGGTGACGAAATTCGGTCCGTTTTCGACAATGGTGCGGACATGATGATCAACCACGGTGCACTTTTGCTTATCGAAATGAAGAAATACACCTTGGCGCAACGCTTCTGGATCGTCACTTTCAATCAGCACGACATCGCCGGGGATACTGGATTTTAATTGTGCTGGAGTGCCTTGCAATACGGAAATACCCATGTGCATCAACATTAGCCGCGATGCTCGTTCTGCTTCGTCCAGCAGGTGCGTTGTGACAATCACGGTGACTCCAGTTTCGCGACGCAGTTCATCGACATATTTCCAGAGTTCCATGCGCGCCACCGGGTCCAGGCCTGTGGTCGGTTCGTCCATCAGAAGAACTTTCGGATCGTGGAGCAGAGCTTTGGCAATTTCTACCCGACGCTTCATTCCACCCGACAATGTTTTTAAGATGCTGGAACGGCGGTCGGTGAGTTGTAGGCGGTCGAGAAGGCGGGTGATTCGCTCTTTCAAGTTTGTGCCGCTTAATCCGAACAAATGGCCTTGGCTGGAAAGGTTCTCCTCCACGGTGAGGTACTTGTCTAAGCTCTGCGATTGAAACACTACACCAATGAGTCGGCGGACTTGCTGGGCCTGACTGACTACGTCCAATCCGCCGATGGTGGCGGTGCCTGCCTGGGGTTCTTCAATGGTGGCTAAAACGCGAAACATGGTGGACTTTCCTGAACCGTTGGGTCCAAGAATGCCGAATAATTCTCCCTGTTCGACGCTGAAAGAAACGTCTTCTAATGCTCGCTGCGTTCCGTAATTGAGTTTAAGATTTTTGGTGGTAACTATCACAAAATGGTCCGGTCAAGAACCATTAGACAGTATAGGAGGGGTAAATAGATAACAGAAGCTTTCAGAACGCCCCGGGCATTGATCAGGGATCGATCCGAATATACCTGCCAACTGGCGTACAAAAAGGCCATTCCTAACATCAGTGCGCCCACGAAATAGAACTTACCGGACATGGCGTAAAAGGCAGGCATCAGGCTGACCGGAATCAGCGCTAGGGAAAATGCCACCATGTGGCGCGATGTAGAGTTTCCGTCGGGTTCCACCACCGGAAGCATTTGGATTCCAGCACGCTGATAATCTTCCCGATACATCCAGGCAATGGCGTAAAAATGAGGGAACTGCCACAGAAACAAAATGGCGAATAGGATCCAAGCTTCGGGAGTGAGAGTGCCTTTGGCGGCGGCAAATCCGATCATAGGAGGCATGGCCCCAGGAACTGCACCGACTGTGGTGGATAGCCACGACTTTTGCTTCATGGGAGTGTAGACGAACAGGTAGCTGGCTAAGGTGAACGCGCCCAATAATCCGGTCAGCAGATTCACCCCCCATGCCAATTCCACAAAACCAAGAACGGCAATGGCGATCCCAAACAGCAGAGCATTCGGTGCCGTCACTCGACCTGAAGGTATGGGTCGCTTGTTGGTACGCAACATTTTTGCATCGGCATCATGTTCGTACCATTGATTCAACGCGGCAGTTCCCGAGGCTATCAACCCGGTGCCAAGCACTGTGTGGAACAGTAGCCAAAAATTCCAAGTGCCGTCCCAACCAAAAAAGTAGCCGATAGCCGTGCTCATTAATATGAGCCAGGTGATCCGGGGTTTGGTCAGTTCCAAATAATCGTTCATGATGCCATAGCCAACTTTTGCTGCGAAAATTCCGATGCCGGAACCACATTTCTACGAATTTGAATAGCCAGCACAACACTGGCGGCCATGGTTAATCCTCCCACAGCTACGTGGAGTACGGTGTACCAAATGGTGGAGGTGGGCGGAGTCAGTGCTCCAGCCGACGATAATCGGCTAAGATAAGCAGCGATTCCCAATAGAACCTGCATGCTGGTCACCCCTAACAATGCCATGCCAGATCGCTGCAACCCTTTGTGATTGGGAAACTGCACCGTTACCGAAATAGCCGTGTACATCACAATGGAGGTCACAATCAGAGCGCCCGCCACGTGCGGAAGAATATTGATCACATGATGCCGAAAGCCAGCTCCTAGTGCGATTTGTACCAGCACAGAGACTGGGGTTAGCCAAGCCAACGTGCGGAATGAGGGTGTTCCAGAATCTTCCACCAGTTGCGGGCCTTGTCGCCAAGCCGGGGAAGTGAATACAGCAATGGAAACGATCAATGAGAAGAAGAGTTGCGCCAGACAGGCATGGGAAATGCTGATCGGCTTTGGAAGCAGGTAAAGGACAGTCAACCCGCCCAATGTTCCCTGGAGGCAAACCACCCCGAGGGCCGTCCAGCCGAGTTTTCGCATCCAGGTTCGTTCATCTTTACGCTGAATCCAGATAGCCAGAATGATCACCAGGAAGCCAACAGTTTTTGCCACCAGCCTGTGACCGGTTTCAAATAACACGCCACCTTTCATTTCAGGGAGGATTTGGCCATAGGATAAAGGCCAATCAGGGACCGAAAGTGAGGATTCGGTACTGGTTACGGAAGCGCCTGCCAACACCAACAGCAATGTGCAGCAAGCTAAGAATAATGCGTACTTGTGCAGACCAGGGTTCTTCATGAGAGTCTCTTAGCGGAAATATTCACGCTAGAATTCTATTCTAACGCGAAAAGTTCTTGTCAGGCGAGAAATATAAGCGCAGTCTACTTAAATGTAAAGGCGGCAGTTGCTGAATCCTTCTCGCCAACTTTTACCTTTACCTGTTGGATGCCGAATTGTTCGTGCCAGGCTTCTAATGTGTACTCGCCTCCAGGCAACCCTTTGAGGGCGAACGAGCCGTCTTCGCCGGTGACTGCGAAGAATGGGTGTGAGGAAACTCCCACGTACACCCGCATCCAGGGGTGAACATTACACTTTATCGGCACCATAAACTCTTCCTTTAAGAATTGTTTGGACTTTTTTTCAGCTTGCGGTGGCTGGGATTCGTTCCACTCGCGATTGACCTTCGGCAAGGGATGAATGTTGTGGTTCACCATATCGGAATTGGAGAACTCCACATTCTGGTTCACCATCACTCCAATCACATGAGGAACATACATGCATCCGGATTGATCAATGGATACAGAGGACGTCGGGGTCGGCCAACTTTGATCAACTAATCCTTCCTTAACGCGAACAAAAACATTTTTCAGTCCACCGTTTGCGTCAATCAACACATCCTCAGAATAAACTGGGCCAGGATGCTGTTTTAGACAGGATGGGACCGCTTCCATTTGGGGTCGGATGTCTTTGGGTACTGATTTCGCCCCAATAAACGTCACCTTGCCCACAATAGTCGACTCCCCCAATTTGGCTGGGGCGGCGACTGGAGCGAGCGCGGCTTTTTCCTCAGTCTTGGCGCAAGACGAAAGCAACAACAGCGCACTCACCACAAAATTTCGTTTGTTCATGTTTCTCTTTCAATATATCTAAGTTGTTACGATAATCAGATACAGATGCGATTTTCTGTCCTGCTTCTTACCAGTGCGCTAACCGCTTATTCCCAGCCAGTGAATGCTCCCTGGTTTGTCAGCAATTTGTACCCTGTTCTGGAAAAGGCAAATTGCCGAACTTGTCACGTCACCGATGGAGTTGCCGGACCCACCAATCTGGTCTTCCCCGACACCGAAGCTTCCGATGCGGAGCGGGAAATCTTCGGCCTGCAATTGCAGCGCTGGGTGAATCCCAAATCTCCTGCCGATAGTCTGCTGCGTAGGAAGCCCACCAATCGTCTGAAACACTCTGGTGGCATGCGCATTGCGCAGAATGGGCCGGAAGAAAAGTTGCTGGAAGCCTGGGTGAACTACTTGGCCGGTCTCTCCCCTCAGGAACTGCTTGCGCTGACTCCGCCAACTCCGAAACGCCGAGTGGCTGCAACGGAAACGCTTCGCCGGTTGACGCATAGCCAATACAACAATACCGTGCGCGATCTTCTGGGCGACGCATCCAACCCCGCTGCGCAATTTCCTCTTGAAGATTTCATTAACGGTTTCAAGAACCAGATTCAAGGCCAAAGCCTTTCCCCATTGCTGGCTGAAAACTACGCTGCAGCGGCGGAAAAACTGGCTGTTTCCGCTGTTCGCCGTCAAGCGAAAGAACTTACTTTTTGTAAGCCAACCGGTCCGGCTGACGGGGTGTGTCGCGAACAATTTATCCGCCAGTTTGGACGTCGCGCATTTCGCCGTCCTTTGGAAGCCGAAGAGCAGGGTCGGTATAGTCGCCTGTTTATTGCCGAAGCCAAGCGCGGCAACAACTTTTGGTCGGGGATAGAGGCAACCGTGGAAGCTATGCTGCAATCGCCAAACTTCCTGTTTCGATTGGAGCGGACTACCAACCCGAAATGGAAATCGTACGCCCGTGCTTCCCGCCTCTCGTATTTTTTTTGGGACACTATGCCTGACGAATCGCTGTTAGTGCTTGCTCAAGCGGGTAAGCTGGACGACGCTGCGGGGATGGAAGCGCAAGCGCGGAAAATGTTGGCCAATGACCAAGCGAAAGTCGGTCTGGACGAATTCATTGCGCAATGGTTCCGCTTTGATCGCGTTACCAATCAGTTGAAAGATCGCCGATTATTCCCCATGTTCACTCGCGAACTGGCCCTGGCCATGAACGAAGAGACTCGTCGCTTTTTGCATCATCTGGTTTGGAGCAATGCCAATTTTATGGAATTTGTATCGGCTTCCTACAGTTTTGTGAATGCTGATTTAGCGACCCTTTACCAGTTCCCGGCACCAGCGGAACCATTCGCCAAAGTGCAATTTCCCACGCAATCCATGCGCTCTGGCATTCTGACCCATGGCAGCGTGCTGGTGCAGACTTCAAAGCCGGTGGAGACGTCCCCTACGGCTCGGGGATTGTTCGTTCGGGAGCAATTGCTTTGCCAGCATGTCCCCCAACCGCCACCGGGAGTGAATACGAATCTGCCGGAAGTGAAAGAGGATCGCCCAATGACCAACCGGGAGCGATTGGCCGATCATCTCACCAATGAAAGCTGTGCCAGTTGCCACAAGCTGATTGACCCCATCGGATTCGGTTTGGAAAAGTTTGACGCAGCCGGTCGGTATCAGGAAAAGTTTGTGGCGCATGCCGCTCAGGGCAGGGAAGAGGCAAAGAAGGGAAAAGTGGATATGGAACTGCCCATTGACATCAGCGGACAGGTGGCGGGACTACGGAATTCCGAGTTCCAAAATCCGCCACAATTAGGAAAAATTCTTTCGGAAAGCGACGCCTGCCGTGCTTGCGTCGCCAAACAAGTTTTTCGATATTGCCTGGGCCGTACAGAAACTCGTGCCGATCAACCAGTACTGGATCATGCTTTGAAAGCATTTACCAACTCGCAATTCCAGTTCAAAGAGCTTATGATTGCTATAGTCACTGGCAGTGAATTATGAGCAACATCTCAACCCGTCCAACCACTATTTCGCGCCGCCGATTTCTTAGCGGAGCAACCATTGCCGGTTCGGCGATTCGTGTGGGACTTCCACCTTTGGCCGCCATGTTCAATGGGAATGGCACGGCTTGGGCTGCCGGTCAAAGTAGGATTGAAACGCGTTTTGTGCTGTGGTTTAACGGCAACGGCATTGTGGAAAAATATTGGATCCCTTCGGAAACTGGTCGCGATTTTTCCATGACTCCATGCCTTGCGCCGCTGGAGACATTCAAAGAAGACATCCACATTGTCACTGGTCTGGATAATCCTGCAGCGCGTATGCCGGGGCCTGGAAATGATCATCACCGGTCGATGAGTGCGCTGATGAGCGGTACCCAATTCACGGGCAGAGGAGCCGGTGGACCTTCCATTGACCAAGTGATTGCCCAGAAAATTGGAGGGACCTCGCGCTTTCGATCTTTGCAAATTGGAGTGTCCCAGGAATCGTTTGGGGAAAGTATTCAACGCAACATGAGTTGGGCTGGTTATGACCGTCCTTTGCCGCCAGAAATGTTGCCCCATAAGCTTTTCGACCGCTTGTTTGGTGCTCGGGAAGAGGGTTGGGTGAAGCGGAAGCACAGCATCCTGGATGCGGTGCGTGAAGATCTGGCTGGGCTCAAGAAAAATTTAGGTGTAGAAGATACAGGCAAAGTAGATGAGCACCTGCAATCCATTCGGGACATAGAACGGGCCATTGATGGGCTTCCGGCTAATTATCGGAAAGTGGAGCAACCGGATTACGACGGGGATATGAAAGATTGGCCACGCATTGCCCGGTTGCAATCGGATCTGCTGGCCCACGCGTTTGCTTCCCGGCAAACCAGGGTGGCCAGCTATATGTTGACCAAGTGTCAGGGCCTATCGCGATTCCCGTGGCTGGGCTACACCCACGCTCGCCATCACGATTACACGCATGGGGACGCGCCGTCGAACAGTCCAGGGAAAATGGCCGGTCAACGAACTATGCGCGATATTTGCCGCTGGCATGCAGAAGAATTTGCTTATCTTTGCAATAAGTTACGCTCAATTAACGAAGGTGAAAGAACAGTATTCGATAACACCTGCCTGTTGTATGTCCATGAACACGCTGAAGCCAACGATCATAAAAATAATGGCATGGCCGCCATTATCGCCGGGCACGCCAATCCCAAATTAGTTACCGGAGTTCATTCCAAAATGACCGGAACAGTGGCTGATCTGTACTTAACTGTGGCCGATGACGTGATGCACGCCGACATCCAAAAATTTCCCACGGCAACGCAAAAACTTGGCGGTCTGACTAGCTAAGAGCTCTTAAAACCTTGGAAATTTCCGGCAATTGTGTTATCGGCGTCCATCAGGTGCGCCAGGCAAAGCCTGGCTGATCTAGTGAGATGAAAGGAGCTCACCATGTAAATTGCCTATTCAACATGTAGCCACTCGAGCGG
>JAYWBH010000760.1:0-9397 GCA_043781815.1 Bryobacterales bacterium
CCACCGCCCAGGCCTGTAAACTGGCTCTGCGTATTAATGGCACCAGAGAAGTTGAATGCAATGCTGGGGAAACTTTGCAAGGGAAAAGGAAACAGCGCAATGTTATTTTTCTTGGCGAAATCCACACCAAGCGGCCCGAATCCAGCAAAACTTCCGTTCTGCCGCGTGTAGCCGGCGCGGGCTTCATTCACAATGTTGGGAGAAAAGATGTGCGTGTGGTTGAGCACGGAATTGATGGCGTTGCGGATGTTTTCTCCACCGCCGCCAAGAAAGCCATCAAAGTTACCAGGATTCGGATCAGTGGCCATGCTCCTTGAAAATCGTCCAAAGATGCTGTCTTTATTTCCCAGGCGTTGGTCCAACTTAATATCGTACTGATCGTTTGAAAATGGATTGGAAGCAATGCGGATAAAGTTTCGCGAATCCGCCCCTGCCGCACCGAAATTGGTTTTCGGCAACTCCGCAAGTACTGCTGCCGTTCCAGGATTGATCAGCGTTGCAGGCAGCGTGTTATTCGGCAATGGGGTAGAGATTACTTGGCCAGTGGGTCCGATTCTGCGAGCCCTTGGATCGTAAATAATTGGCTTATAGCGCGAGAAGTTCCCCACCCGATAATCATCCGGTGGAATGTCCAAAATATTAGAACTGGCTGTTGTGTGACGGCGAAGGCCTTCATAATCTACAAAGAAAAATGTGCGATTCTTGCCGCTGTACAATTTGGGAATCGTCACTGGGCCGCTAGCCGTAAACCCGTATTGATTTTGTTTGAAGGGCTGCCTGGGAACTTTTCCCGCATTCGAAAAAAAGTTATTCGCATCTAGTTTTTCGTTACGAAGAAAGTCCCACGCACTGCCATGGAAATCGTTTCCACCGCTCTTCACCGTTGCCGAAATAATAGCCCCTGCCGACCTCCCAAATTCTGCGCTGTAATTGTTTGTCTTCACTTTGAATTCCTGCACGGCGTCTACACTGGGCGTGTAGTTAATGCCGTTTCGACCAATGGCATTGGAGTTCACAGAGGTATTGTTATCGATGCCATCAAGCATCACATCATTGGTTGAAAAGCGCCCACCACCGGCGACAAACGGCAGGTTGGTACCCATGCCGCTCATCGGAATTGTGTTGCCAGCCAGCAGTCCAAGGGCAAAGGCATTACGACCGTTCAAGGGCAGCTCAACGATCTTTTTATTTTCAATCACCTGACCCAGGGACGAAGTGACGCTATCCAGCAGTGGTGTGGAAGCATCCACTTGAATGGATTCGCTCATTGCGCCCAATTCCAAGGCAACTGGAATACTCACTGTTTGATCCACCCGAATGGTGAGTGGGGAAATGATTTTGGTTTTGAATCCTGTGGCACTCACTGTAAGGGAATAATCGCCAACGCGCAGGAAGGGCGAACTGAAATCACCACGGTCGCTGCTGGTCAGATTTCTAATTTCACCAGTAGCCGAGTGGCGTAAAGTGATTTTTGCACCAACTACGACAGCGCCTGCCGGATCGACAGTAGTGCCGGAAATGGTTCCAGAAGATACCTGCGCAGTAAGGCGCGAAACCGCAGCAAACAGAATGAAAATACGAAGGACAGATGACATAGTAGACTCCCTTTTGCTTAGCATCAATATCACAAACTCGCCGGGTAACGCAAACATCGGCGAAGTTGTTTTGAAGCCTTGCAAATTGATATGCTCAGGCACTCATGCAGGGAGCATTCGTTTCTTGGAAAACTTCCTAAATCGCAAAATACCATTTACGAATCCACGCTCGTAACAAGGTGCATTAAGGCAGCCTCATCAGAAATGTGATCATTGCAAATTGCACAATGCGGTAAAATGTCACGTGATGATGCTTCGCTTTCCTTTCGCCATTTCTCTTCTATTGCCCGCAGTGCTGCTGTGCCAAATCGGCTCGGCGCAAACGGTGCGCTTTCATACAAACCAAGGTGATATCGATGTTACATTGCTTCCGGCTAGCGCCCCGCGTACGGTTGCCAATTTTCTCAACTATATGAACAAGGGGTCTTTTACTAACTCCGTGATCCACCGTTCCGTGAGAGGCTTTATTATTCAAGGCGGCGGATTTACATACAAGGCCGGCAATTTTCCGCCGATCCCACAGGATCCGGCAGTGCGCAACGAACCTGCGCTTTCCAATATCCGGGGCACCATCGCCATGGCCAAGCTAAGTAGCGATGCGAATAGCGCTACCAATCAATGGTTTTTTAACTTGGCTGACAATTCCTCCAACCTGAATAATCAGAATGGCGGGTTCACTGTCTTTGGCCGCGTAACGGGGACTGCGGGATTGGCGATCATGGATAAAATCGCTGCCATCCCGGTCTCCTCAACTGTGGTTCCCTCCATTTCGGATTCCTTCCCGTTGATCAACTATCGTGGTGGCACAATCCTGGAAGCGAACGTTGTGCTAATTCAATCCATCACCACTTTAGACGATCCACCAACCATCACCTCCGGTGGCGTGGTCACTGCTAGCAGCTTTGGTGGAACGAATGTTGGAACCGCTGGGTCGTTCCTTGAAATCTACGGGACCAATTTGGCAGGTGATATCAGTCGCACTTGGGCGGATGCTGATTTCAAGAGCGGCGTTGCCCCCACCACGCTCGATGAAGTTACTGCCACGGTAAATGGCATACCAGCGTTTGTCTATTACGTCAGCAAAAATCAGGTGAACATTCAGGTGCCAACAGGGGTTCCCACATCGGGCTTTGTACCTGTGGTAGTTAGTTACCGAGGGCAGGCAAGCGGCTCATCCACATTTCAACTGAAGTCCACAGCGGCTGGCCTTCTCGCCCCGCCAACTTTCAAGGTCGGCGATATTCAATATGCAGTGGCCATTCACGCCACTGGTGGCAAATACGTAAGCAATGGCAATATTCCGAATGTTGACGCCGCACCGGCTGTACCAGGTGAGACGCTGACATTCTACGGCACAGGCTTCGGCCCAGTCACTCCTTCCACAACGGTGGTTGCCGGTAAGGTAGTAACAGGTTTGGCACCCATCACCAATACACTGGAATTCAAGATCGGCGGCATCTCCTCAACAGTGCTTTATGCGGGGCTAGTGCCTGGCTTGGTGGGTGTCTATCAGTTCAACGTGACCGTTCCCACAGCGGTAGATAGTGGGGATCAACCAATCGAAGTGACACTGAATAGCGATGTGATTGGGCAGAAATTATTTGTGTCTCTAAAATAACAAAACATCCCGAACCACCACTAAACTAGTTTTGATGGGAACAGGTTCAATGATATGGCTGGCCGCTGGTTTGGCCGTTGCCGCAGCGGCACGGTTTATTCCACTGGCAGGGGATGGCGTCTTCCGTCGGCTGAAATCGCAAGCTCGGATTCTGTGCATCGCCGCGCCACTTTTGATCCTGCTCATTCGCGCCGCTTTGTTGCCCTTTTGGCCGATACCCAAACCTTACATCTACGATGAGTTTGGTTACCTGCTGCAAGCGGACACCTTTTCCTTGGGACGCTTGACCAATCCCGCGCATCCCATGGCGCCTTTTTTCGAGAGCATCTATATTCTGCAAGACCCATCTTACACAGCGAAATTTCCTCCTGGTCAGGGGCTATTCATGGCATTGGGTAAGCTTGCATTGGGCGATGCCTGGTTTGGAGTCTGGTTGAGTTGTGGCTTGTTGATGGGCGTGCTCATCTGGTGCTTGCGGGGTTGGCTTCCCATTGGTTGGGCGCTGTTTGGGGCACTGCTGGCAACGCCCATTTGCCTGTTCAGTTATTGGATGAACTCCCACTGGGGCGGAGCTGTGACGGCCATTGGCGGCGCGCTTGTGACTGGCGCACTGGGTCGATTCCTGCAAGGCCAAAAACCTTACAACGCCTGGCCCTTGGGCATGGGATGCGTTCTGCTCATGTGGACACGACCCTTTGAAGGATTGCTGCTGATTGTTCCTGCGTTTGCGATTTTGCTGGCGCAACGGCTGCCTTGGATGGTCTGGGCTCGGGTAGCTTTGGTGGGCGTGTTGGGTGCTGGGTGGCTGGGCTTTTATAACTATAAGGTGACTGGCAATCCGTTGCTGCTCCCCTATGTTTTATACGACAACCAACACCCGTCCACAACCCACTTCGCATTCTTGCCGACACCGGCAGCGAAACCGTTTCCACATCAGAATTTTGCCTGGATTGATCAATGGGAGCGGGAAGCCAGTGACCGCACGCGCACGTTGCAGTTTCCCATGAAGCGGCTAACCGATTTATACGAGGTCCTGACCATTTTGTTGGGCACCTTGGCAATGGCAATGCCGCTGGTTTTGTTTGGCAGTCTGGTGCTGCGCAATCGTCGAATGAAAGTGCTGGCAGTGCTGGTAGGCATTGCGTTGATCGGATCGTTTCTCGAAACCGTTTATTACCCACATTACTTTGCCCCGGCATTGGCTGCGCTGCTGGTGCTGCTTGTGCAGAGTTATCGACACCTGCGAATTTGGCGATGGGATGGTAAACCGGTAGGTCAATTTCTGACCAGGTTCGCGCCGCTGACGGTGTTGCTGTTGCTGGGGGGAAAAGAGGCAGTTGTCATGTTGCGGCATCAACCGATTGAGGAGACCATTCCCGTGAATGGTCGACGCGATAAGCTTGCCGGTCTGTTGGAAGAGCGTGACCCCTTGGCGGACCATTTGATTGTGGTTCGATACACCACGCCAAAAATTCCACATGAAGAGTGGGTGTATAACCTGGCAGAAATCGACAAAGCACATGTGGTTTGGGCGCAGGATATGGGAAAGGAAGCGAACCGCAAACTGCTGCACTACTATGCTGGCCGAAAGGTGTGGTTGTTGCAGCCAGACATTAATCCAGATCAGTTGAACTCCTACGTGGAGTGATATTCTGAAGGTATTCTTCAACCTTTAGATCAGTTCCTGCAAGTGGTAGTAGCGCTACTGGCGATTTGCGATCCGCCAGGTGCGGTGCCTGCCTACCTGGGTATCACCGCCTCCATGCCGCCAGAGGCCAAGCGCAAAGCTCCGTTGCGCGTTGCCCTAACTGTGGGCCTGATTCTAGGCGTGGCCTTGCTTGCCGGTGAAATTCTGCTGCGCATGTTTGGCATTTCCCTACCCGCATTTCAAGCTGCCGGCGGACTGCTTATTTTATTGATGGGTCTGGAGATGTTGAAAGGTACCCCGACCAAAGTGCAGGATGAATCGAAGCACGAACTGGATTCGGAAGATCGCATTCTGGTTCCCCTGGCTATGCCGTTAATTGCCGGACCAGGGGCCATTGCAACAGTAATTACCTTCTCAGCAAAATCCAAATCATGGGAAGGCAATGTGCGCATTGCCGGAGCCATTCTGGTTACAAGCTTGGTGATCTTTCTGACGCTGAAATCAGCAGCCTGGGTGCAGCGAAGGATCTCTGCCCGCGGACAGAGAATTTTCTTACGATTCATGGGCCTCATCTTAGTGGCCGTGGGCGCGCAATTACTCTTGTCCGGCGTCAACTCTTTCAAGGGTTAAGAAGGCCGCTAAGCCAGTTCCTGCAACTCTTCCAGAGTGACCACTTGCTCCTCTATCCGTGCAATAGAAATCAACCATTCCATTACCCTTTCTTCCATGTGCGGGCCAGTTAATTGCTGTCGCCGGGCCAATTCCGCGATTACGATTCCCAACCTTACGCGACGTTCGGCGATTGGACGGAATGCAGCCATGCTCTCTTCCACATTCTCCCCATCGGCACGCGCGACCTGCAAAATAGCGTTGAACTCCCGCTCTACTAATCCACCCGGCAAAGGGAACGGGTACGATTTTTCAAGATGGTCCAGCACCTGCTGTTTCAAATTCTTTACCAGTGAATCGCCAGCAACGTCTGCCTCTTCCAAATCGCTTTCGCTGGCAGTGAAACGCAGCAGCGTGATTTGTGAAAAGTCAGGGTCAGGCAAATCAGGAAGATGAACCGCGGTTACTTGCAACTCCAAATCGCCAGCCTTTTCCACAACATCAATGGAAGCAACCAAGCTGCCTTGCGGGGCTTTCGCCGCAGCCTCTGACGCAAACCGCTTCACCATTTCCGAACGCGCTGCGGCACCATACCTTTCTTCCAAAATCTTCATCGGGATTTTGCCCGGTCGAAAGCCAGGCAGGCGAACGGTCAGGCCCAGTTTCGTTAAGTGTTCGGCAACTCTTTCTTTCAGTTCATCTGCCGAAATACTCACCGTGTATTGTCGCACTGGCCCTTGGACAGCAACTGCAACTTCAAAGGTCTCTAATTTATAAGCCACTGTAATGCATAAATCTTGACATGCTCTGGCGGGAGCGCGGCCAACATGAGGAATTCGCGAATCGAAAAAAATGGCCCGATTTGGCCGTGGCTTGACACTTAAAACTATCTAAGATTTCGTATATTGGTAGTATGCAGGCTACGCGTTTGGCAAACTTTTCGAAAATAATCCTGGTCACTGCCATGGCTGCAAGCTGCTCCTTGAGCTATGCTCAGCAACTGCCCGATGGTCCAGGCAAAATGGAAACCACCAAGCTCTGTAGCCAATGTCATGAACTGGCTCGTTCCATTTCTGTGCGTCAGGACAAGGCCGGTTGGCAGATCACCATGGCCAAGATGACCACCCTGGGCATGAAGGGTTCCGATGCTGATTTTCAAGTCGTTTTCGATTATCTGGCATCCCATTATCAGGCGGATGAAGTGGCCAAGTTGAATATCAACGTAGCTGAATCCATCGATATTGAAAGTGCACTGGGCCTTCGTCGCTCCCAAGCCACCGCTATCATCAGCTATCGGGCCAAGCACGGTCCATTCCAATCAGTCGACGATCTGAAAAAAGTTCCGGGACTGGACACTGCTAAAATTGAAGCAAAGAAAGATCGATTAACTTTTTAATAAATCATGACTCCTACTAAACAGTTCCTGTGCTTTGGCATCGCAACCGCACTTCTGTTTTCTTGCGGACGATCGAATCAACCGCTTGGCACCGTGCTGCACATTGAAGCACCACTGGGACTTCCCGCTGCCACTGCGCCTACGGACAATCTGCCCACTGTGGAAACAGTTGCACTGGGTCGAAAACTTTTCTACGACAAAAAACTTTCCGCCGACGGCACTCTTGCCTGCGCCAGTTGTCATAGTCCTGAAGCAGGCTTTGCTGATCCTCGCCGCGTTTCCGCAGGCATTGGCGGTAAGCTGGGAACTCGGAACTCACCCACCGTTCTGAATGCTGCGTATTCGCCTGTTCAATTTTTCGATGGCCGAGCCAAAACCCTTGAAGAACAAGCAGGCGGACCCATCGCCAACCCTCTTGAAATGAATCTTCCGCACGAAGCCTGCATGACAAAGTTGAATGCCGATGCTGAATACACGAAGCTCTTTCAAGCTGCTTTCGGCCCCGGCGTTATCACCATGACAAAACTGGAACGAGCTATCGCCAGCTTTGAACGGACTCTGCTCAGTGGCAACTCCGCTTTTGACCGTTATTTTTTCGGCGGTGACCTGACAGCTATGAGCCCGGCAGCCATTCGTGGCCTGGAACTTTTCAACAATACGAAGAAAGGGAACTGCGCAGTCTGTCACCGCATTGGCGCGCAGAACGCTCCTTTCACCGATGGCAAGTTTCACAACATTGGAGTAGGCTTTGATTCCGATGGCGAATTGACTGACTTGGGCCGCTACGCTCAAACTAAAGACGAGCGCGATAAAGGTGCCTTCAAAACGCCAACTCTGCGCAACATCGCCCAAACCGCCCCTTACATGCATGACGGTCGTCAAAAGACACTGAAAGATGTTGTCGATTTCTATGTCGGCGGAGGAACTTCCAATCCGCAGCTTGACGTGGAAATCAAGGAACTGAAACTTACTGGTCAGGAGCGGACAGATCTGGTGGCCTTTATGGAATCGCTTACTGGTGAAGCTCCACCAAATTCGGGTCCGCCCAGTGCTGGACTACAAACCTCTGGACTACAAAAATGAGGCAACTGCTGGTTGCCGTATTCCTGCTATCGGCATGCACCAGCAATCCCGAAAAAAAGCTGGCCACCCCTTCCCCCACAGAAATTGTTTATACCGAAGTGGACCCCACCACATCGGGAACTATTTCTGGAACCATCCTGTTCAACGGCAAGATTCCGCCCCGTAACAAAGTGGATATGGATGAAGATCCGCAGTGCGCGAAGTTACACAAGCAGGCCGTCTATAACGATTCCATTGCAGCCAACGGCAAAGGTAATTTAGCCAACGTTTTTGTCTACGTGAAGCATGGTCTGGAAGGCAAAAACTTTCGCCCACCTGCCAATGCCGTAACCATGGTTCAAAAGGGATGCTGGTTTGAACCACGCATCCAAGGCATTCAAACCGGCCAAAATTTCCAGGTGATCAATTCCGATCCCGTCACCCATAACGTTCATCCACGTCCCAAAATCAACCGCGAATGGAATCAAAGTCAGGAGTCCGGTGCCGTTCCGTTGATTCGCCGTTTCAGCAAGCCGGAAGTGATGGTCCGCGTGAAGTGCAACATCCATGGCTGGATGAAAGCCTGGGTTGGCGTGGTTGAAAATCCTTACCATGCGGTGACCACTGCCGACGGCAATTTTGAGCTCAAGAATCTGCCCCCAGGAAAGTATACGATTGAAGCTTGGCAGGAAGAACTGGGTGTGCAGGAACAAGAAGTAGTGGTTCCGCCATCGGGCAAGCAGACCCTGCTGTTCACATTCAAGGGAGAATAACTTTTATGAATTCCAACGTGCGTTACTGGCTGCTGCCTTGTCTTGCTCTGTGGCTGACAAGTTGCGCCGCACCTCCCGTTGTTGTGGAAAAGCCCACTGGTTACCGCATCTACGTGACCAACGAAAGTTCTGGCGATCTCAGCGTGATTGATTCCAACACATTTGAAGTTACCTCCACCATTCCGCTGGGTAAACGACCGCGGGGAATCCACGCCAGTCCCGATGGCCGCACCATTTACGTGGCCCTCAGCGGAACGCCTCCAGCACCCCCAGGCGTGGATGAAAGCACGCTACCGCCGCCCGATAAATCGGCTGATGGCATCGGCATTTTCGATGTGCAATCGAACAAGCTGGTGAAGATAATTCAAGGCGGTTCCGATCCGGAAAATTTTGATATCAGCGCCGATGGAAAAACATTGTTTGTCAGCAATGAAGATGCTTCCGGAGTCAGCTTCATTGACCTGGCATCAGCAAAAGTTACCCATACCATCAAGACCGGTGCCGAACCGGAAGGCGTTAAACTTACTCCCAATGGCAAACAGGTTTGGGTAACTTCTGAGGAAGAATCCAGCGTCGGTGTGGTGGATATCGCATCGGCCAAGTTAGTTAAGAAAATTAAAGTAGGCCGCCGCCCTCGTACCATCGCATTTCTTCCTGGAGGCGCACATGCCTACGTAAATGCTGAAAATGACGGCA
>JAYWBH010000761.1:0-3085 GCA_043781815.1 Bryobacterales bacterium
GCATTGTGAAATAGGTGAGAATGCGACTGGATTCAAAGACACCCTCAGGTCCTGTAGAGAAGCGATGGGACAACTGTAAGTTTGAAAACAAGCTGGTGAACCCGGCCAACAAACGGAAATATTCCGTGATTGTTGTGGGCACTGGGCTAGCGGGCGGCTCCGCTGCGGCCACGCTCGCCGAGCTTGGATACAACGTGAAATGCTTCTGCTTTCAGGATTCACCGCGACGGGCGCATTCCATTGCAGCCCAAGGGGGCATCAACGCGGCGAAGAATTATCAGAACGATGGCGACAGCATTTACCGGCTTTTTTATGACACGGTAAAGGGCGGTGATTTCCGCGCACGCGAATCAAACGTGTACCGACTGGCCCAAATCAGCGTGAACATCATTGATCAATGTGTGGCACAGGGCGTCCCCTTTGCTCGCGAATATGGCGGAACACTGGCCAACCGATCATTTGGCGGCGCGCAAGTATCGCGAACCTTCTACGCCCGCGGTCAGACAGGGCAGCAATTACTGCTTGGAGCTTATTCGGCCTTGTCCCGGCAAATTGGAGAGGGTCGCGTGGAGATGCATCCTCGAACAGAGATGCTGGATCTGATTGTGATTGATGGCAAGGCTCGTGGCATTGTCAGCCGCAACTTGATATCCGGACAAATCGAAATCCACCTGGCCGACGCAGTGGTGCTGGGGACTGGCGGCTACGGCAACGTTTTTTATCTTTCCACCAATGCCAAGGGTTCCAACGCCACAGCCATTTGGCGAGCGCATAAACGCGGCGCCCTATTTGCCAACCCCTGCTACACGCAAATTCATCCTACGTGCATTCCGGTTAGTGGCGATTATCAATCGAAATTGACGTTGATGAGCGAATCCTTGCGTAATGACGGTCGCATCTGGGTGCCCATGAATAAAGGCGATAAGCGCGCGCCAGATCAGATTCCAGAAAGTGAACGGGATTATTATTTAGAGCGTCGCTACCCCAGTTTCGGAAATCTGGTTCCTCGTGATGTGGCCTCGCGCAACGCGAAGAATTGCTGTGATGAAGGTCGTGGGGTGGGTGAAACAGGCTTAGGAGTCTATCTGGATTTCGCCGAATCCATCCAGCGGTTGGGCCAGCATGTGGTTCGCGAACGTTACGGAAACCTATTCGAAATGTATGAACGGATCACTGGCGAAGATCCTTACAAAGTTCCCATGCGCATCTACCCGGCGATCCACTATACGATGGGCGGGCTGTGGGTGGACTATCAATTGCAAAGCACCATTTCAGGGCTATTCGTGATCGGTGAGGCGAATTTTTCTGATCATGGAGCCAATCGATTGGGGGCCAGCGCACTCATGCAAGGTCTGGCCGATGGCTACTTTATTCTGCCCTACACGCTGGGGAATTATCTGGCGTCGAACAAGTTGGAGAAAGTGTCGGCAGATCACCCCGATTGCAAGCAGGCTTTGGAGCAAGCAAGTACATCCACCAAAAAGCTGTTGGCGATTAATGGCAAGCGCACCGTAGATAGTTTCCATCGCGAACTGGGCAAGATCATTTGGGACCATTGCGGCATGTCTCGCACTGGCGAAGGATTGCGGGAGGCGTTGCAGCAAGTGCCTGCGCTGCGTCAAGAATTTTGGAGCAACGTCAAAGTGGCTGGCGGACCAGAAGAATTCAATCAGTCTTTAGAAAAGGCCGGGCGCGTGGCCGATTTCCTGGAACTGGGCGAACTGATGTGTCGTGATGGACTGGAGCGTAACGAATCCTGCGGGGGCCACTTTCGTGAGGAGTATCAGACTCCTGATGGGGAAGCGCTGCGCAATGACGAAGAGTACAGTTACGTGGCCGCTTGGGAATGGAAGGGCGCCAATCAGGCGCAGGGGTTGGTTAAGGAGCCGTTGAATTTCGAGTATGTGCATCCATCGCAAAGGAGCTACAAGTAAATGAAACTGACGCTCCATATTTGGCGACAGAGGTCGACAAGCGAAAAGGGTCGCATGGTCAGTTATGAAATGGCCGACGCGAATGAACACATGTCGTTCCTGGAAATGCTGGACGTGTTGAACGAACAGTTAATTGGGCGTGGTGACGATCCGGTGGCGTTCGATCATGATTGTCGCGAAGGCATTTGCGGAAGCTGTGGATTCATGATTAACGGCATCGCCCACGGGCCTCGATCCGGGACTACAATTTGTCAGTTGCACATGCGTCATTTCAAGAACGGCGACGAACTTTGGCTGGAACCCTGGCGCGCCACGGCTTTTCCAATCGTGAAAGATTTGGCAGTGAATCGCAGCGCGTTTGACCGTATTATTCAAGCTGGCGGATACATTACCACTCCCACGGGCAACGCGATTGATGGCAATGCGATTGCGATTCCCAAGGAAGATTCCGATAGGGCGATGGACGCCGCTGCGTGCATCGGATGCGGAGCCTGCGTGGCAGCATGTCCCAACGCATCGGATTCGTTATTCACCGGAGCAAAAATCTCGCACCTAGGATTGCTACCACAAGGTCAACCAGAACGCCATGGGCGGGCATTACGCATGGTGCAGATTGCGCAGGAAGAGACATTCGGCAACTGCACGAACATCGGGGAATGTGAGGCGGTATGTCCGAAGAATATTTCGCTGGAAGTGATAGCGCGGATGAATCGGGATTTTTTGAGAGGGAGCTTTTTGTGGAGGTCGGGCGGGGGTGGGGACGGGGGTTAGCTAGGGGTTTAATAGACAGCTTCTAAACCCGATCTCAACGCAAAGTCATGCGGCTTCCCAGGGATTGAAAAGAGGGACACCTGCGCGCTCGAAATGAATTCGGTCTCGGCTCACAACAGTTAGACCATGATGCGCGGCTATCGCGGCAATGAGAAGATCGGGTTGAGAAAAAGTATGACCGGATTTTCGTCCATCTTCCATAAAAACGTGCCACTTAAGAAGGATGTCTTCGGTCACCGGCAAGGTTCGCTGAGGATCAAACATTGGGCGGACCTTTACAGTGAGCCAGTCTTGCAAAGCCGAGCGCTTTTGAGGATCGGAACTGAGCTCGATACCGTATCGAATTTCCGCCAAGCTCACAATACTGACATAGAGATCCG
>JAYWBH010000762.1:0-3081 GCA_043781815.1 Bryobacterales bacterium
GCGTGCCCTGGGCTCATCCAGAATAATATCGGAAGCTCCACCAGTGACGTTTACAACCGTGCCGATTGTGGCCGCTTGCATGGCAAGCTGGAAGAGGGCGAAATATGTAAAAACGCGCGTAAGAAGCCTCATTGGTCCACTACTATAACCCACTTTACACTTTAAAGTTTCGTTAAGCTAGGAGTCTGGAATGCAATCCGAGCCGCCATGCGCCAGCATGCGGTTTCTCGCTGGAAGCAACGGTTTCCCTCTAGCCCGGCAATAGTTCAATCGGAGCATTAATCCAGTAGTCTGGCTGGAATTTGCGCATTGCATCGTGATTTCCATATCCATAGCTGACCGCGCAAACCTTTACCCCAGCGCGCTTGCCAGCTTCCATATCCGCTGGAGCATCGCCAATAAAAAGGCAATCCTCAGGACGGACCCCGAACAATTCCACTGTCTTCAAAATCACGTCAGGTTCAGGCTTAGCCGGAAATCCATCGGTGCCTTGCACATGTTCAAAGTGGTGAATTAAGCCAAATTTCTGAAGGATGATTTTGGTCGCCGGAGTGCCCTTGGTGGTAGCCGTGGATTTGCGCCCTGGTAAACCGTTGAGCATTTCCGGGATTCCTTCAAAGACACGGGTCTGGCTGTGTTCCCGGGCGTGATAAATGGTGCGGTAATCGGCGATCATCGCATCACAGCGTTCTTTGGTAAGCCCCGCATCCAGGTCATGAAACAGCGCTTCCAAATGCAGCCCAATGTAGGATCTGAGGAATTCGTAGGATTGCGGTGGGAGTTGGTACTTCTCAAGAACTTGCGCTACAGAAGGACAAATGTCGACGGCGCTGTCTGTCAGCGTGCCGTCGACATCAAAAATATAAACCGAAAATTCAGGAACCATCACGCGGGCTGCGGTCCATCCATCAAAGGCGGGACTCGCAATCCGCCACTGGGTTTCGATTCAGGCTTCAGGGTTTGCGATTTCACATCGCCACCTTTGCCTGTCTGCGGATTCTTGATCGCTGCCAACGTTTCCCCGTTGATTAACTGAATCACTTCCGCACCGTCCAGAACTTCACGTTCCAGCAATGCCTCGGCCACTCGAATCAGAGCGTCGGAATGAGATTCAATAATGCCTCGAGCCCGCTTGTAGCCCTTGTCCACCATGGCCCGCACTTGTTCGTCAATCTTGATCGCCGTAGCTTCACTGTAATCCCGATGCTGAGCAATTTCACGACCCAGGAAAATCTGCTCTTCCTTTTTGCCGAAGCTCATTGGACCCAGATCGCTCATGCCCCATTCGCAAACCATCTTGCGAGCCAAATCGGTGGCCCGTTCAATATCGTTTCCAGCACCAGTGGTAATGTGCTTCATGAAGATTTCTTCGGCAATACGACCAGCCATCAAAATCGTAATCTGCGCATCCAGATACTGCGTGTCGTAAGAGTGCTTATCGTCTATCGGCAACTGCATGGTAAGACCCAGCGCCATTCCCCGAGGAATGATGGTGACCTTATGCAGCGGATCTGCTTCGGGAATTAAAACGGCAACCACCGCATGACCCGCTTCATGGTAAGCAGTGTTCTTCTTTTCGTCTTCGCTTAAGACCATGGACCGACGTTCCACGCCCATCATGACCTTATCTTTGGCCAGTTCAAAATCGAACTGAGTGACCACTTTACGATTTTGCCGAGCGGCGATTAGAGCGGCTTCATTCACCAGATTGGCCAAATCGGCACCAGAAAATCCAGGAGTTCCACGGGCGATAACGTTCAGTTCCACGTCGTCAGAGAGCGGAGTTTTCTTGGTGTGTACCTTAAGAATCTGCTCGCGACCCTTTACGTCAGGACGGCTGACCACTACTCGTCGATCAAAACGGCCAGGGCGCAACAATGCTGGATCAAGGACGTCGGGACGATTGGTGGCGGCCACCAGAATCACACCTTCGTTCGATTCAAACCCATCCATTTCAACCAGCAACTGGTTCAGGGTCTGCTCCCGTTCATCATGTCCACCGCCCAACCCAGCGCCACGATGACGGCCCACTGCGTCAATTTCGTCAATAAAGATGATGCAGGGAGCGTTCTTCTTGCCTTGTTCAAACAGATCGCGAACGCGGCTTGCACCTACGCCAACAAACATTTCCACAAAGTCCGAACCGGAGATAGAAAAGAAGGGTACGTTGGCTTCACCAGCAATGGCCCGAGCCAGCAGCGTCTTACCGGTACCAGGCGACCCTACCAACAGCACACCTTTGGGAATGCGGCCACCCAACTTTTGAAACTTTTGCGGTTCGCGCAGGAACTCAATAATTTCCTGAAGCTCTTCTTTGGCTTCATCCACGCCAGCCACGTCTTTAAAGGTGACTTTCTTTTGCTGCGAGGAGTGCAATCGGGCTCGACTTTTGCCAAAGCTCAACGCCTTATTACCACCACTTTGCATTTGCCGCATCATGAAAATCCAAAATGCGAACAGCAGCACAAAGGGAACAATGTTCACAAGAATGGAAATCAGGTTTCCACTGGAAGTTTCGGCAATGGTCACATTGACGTTCTTCTCCCGCAGGGTCTTATAGATGTCGGGGTAGTTGATGGGAAGAGTGGTCTTCAAGTTGGCCGAAGGATCATCGGCATAAATGCCAGTGACTTCACTGCCATTCACATTGACACTTTTCACCTTGCCCGCTTCCACTTCCTTCACAAACTCACTAAAAGATAGCGATGCCGTGGACTTGCCTTTCCCACGCGGGATCACGGTCCAAAGGATAACCGCCATACACATGATGACGACCCAGATAATTGCCGTTCTAACGTTAGAATTCATTTGTTCCTCAATATTAGAGACGTCACAATGCCTCTAATCGATTCATAAGAGCACTACAAATGCCAGTACTGTTTACCTGACCATCCCTATTTACTTCGCATCACGCTCAATTTTAGAACATTTTGCGAACCGGTCTTTGCACGGTACCCCTTGGCAACTCCAAACTTTTCAGCCCAAAGGATTTGATCCCCAAGACATATAATCGGCCAATGACGCCTTTCCCATAAGGGGATGCGGAAATCCTGGAACAGAGTTTTTAACTTTGCCTCTTCA
>JAYWBH010000763.1:0-3080 GCA_043781815.1 Bryobacterales bacterium
CCCGCAAATTACAGATCAATCAAGCTAAGACTAATCTTGAGAGACTCGTTCACCCGCTGCATGTTGGCGCTCGACAACCGCCCGATTTTCTTACCTAAAAGCATCCGATCCACCGAACGAATTTGATTCACGATGACCGCCGAGCGCTTGGGCAGACCAGTCTCAGCAGTCTCCACGATGACCTCCCTTGGAAACGGAGGGTCGGAGAATTGTGAACTAATTGCAGCCACGATTGTAATCGGGGAGTACTGATTTGAAATGTTGTTCTGAATCACTACCGCAGGGCGAGTTTTCTGAATCTCATGTCCCATCGTCGGGTCGAAATTTACAAGGTAGATTTCACCACGTCGAGGAAATGTTATTTTTTCTTTAAGGACACTTGAGTGAATTGCCATGATTCCTCTTCCAATGGAAACCACTCGTTGGCCATGGTAAGATCCCTTTCGGCATTGGCCAATCCTTCCTGTTTTAAACGTTCCCGTAAGTTCTGGCGGCTTTGGTTTTTCACGTAAAACTGGATAGCGCGGTCAATTAAGTTACTGCGTTGCCCTTTAGGAGCTACCTTGTCAAGTACCGTGATGGTTGCGGTGGGCAGGATGACGTTGATGCGTTTGTTCATTGGCTGATTTCGCATAACCTAAATGTCGTGTTCCTAGTATACACACTCATCGTGTGGACGATAAATTCAACGGCGGACTTCATCCGCCCTTGCGCTAGGCATGTACGATCTCAGTTGTATCCACTGGTAAGAGCTCGTTGCGATCCTGATACTCTTCCGAGATCAACTGAAATATGCCGGCTAACTCAGCCAATGCCTCTTCCCTCGTCGGCATCAGCGCATAGCATCCAGAAATAGCGGGAATCTCTGCAACCCATCCATCGGGTCGGTTTCGGTACAACACTACCTTGTAATCGTCGAAGCCCATCGCCCTTCATTGTACTCCTTCGATGCAATACTTAAAGGATGCGTGAAGTTCGTGTCGGTATCATAGGCCTGGGCAATGTTGGTCAGGGCACTATGACCATTCTGGCGGAGACCGCCCAACAAATTGAACAAAAATTAGGATTCCCGCTGCGGGTCAAAATCATCTGCAGCCGCGGGGTCGATAGCGTCGCTGTGCCCGCTGGGCTTGCTGGCGTGGAGCGGACCACTGATTGGCGTCGTGTGGTCGAACACCCGGAAGTGGACATTGTTGCCGAACTGATTGGCGGCACTACCGTGGCTCGGCAGATCGTCGAAACGGCCATTGATCAGGGCAAAAGTGTGGTCACTGCCAACAAGGAGATGATGGCGTCCATCGGTGGCGAATTGTGGGAGCGGACCATCGCCAAACGCGTGAATCTTGCTATGGAAGCAAGCGTCGCCGGGGGCATCCCGATCCATGCGGTCCTGCGTGAAGGAATTTCCGGCGACCGCGTTACTGCGCTTTACGGAATCCTGAATGGCACCAGTAACTACATTCTCACTGAGATTGAAAAGCACGGTTCGGCCTTCGCCGATGTTCTGGCCGAGGCGCAGAAGTTGGGTTATGCCGAAGCCGACCCCACTGCTGATGTAGACGGGTTCGACGCTCGTAGCAAGTTGGCCATTCTTGCCGCGCTGGCTTTCGGTATGAAAATCACGGCATCCGATATTTTCACTGAAGGCATCCGTCGCATTTCGCCGATTGATTTTCAATATGCGCATCGCCTGGGCCACACCATCCGCCTCATTTGTGGTGCGCGTCAAACCAAGGAAGGTCTGATTCTTTCTGTACGTCCGGCGTTGATTCCGCAATCGACGATTTTGGCCAATGTTCATGGGGCTTATAACGCTGTTTGGGTGCGCGGATTGTATGGCGAAGACACGTTCTATTACGGGCGTGGTGCTGGACCTCGACCCACGGGGGTTGCGGTGGTCAGCGACCTAATGCGCGTTGCTCGTGAAATTGTGAATGGGTCGCCGGAACGTGTTTCGCCCTTTGCACATGAACGCTTAGGCGAGTTTCAACCTATTTCCGTTCTTCAGCAAAAGCGAGCGTATTTTCTGCGATTCCGTGTGGAAGATCGGCCAGGAATTATCGCGTCGTTGTCATCCATCCTTGCTGATAAAAAGATCAGTCTCGACGCGGTGCTGCAGTTGCCCAGTGAATCGAAAAACGATCTGCCATTTGTGATTACAGTGGAGCCCAGTTCGGAGAGTTCGGTGCAGGAAGCGGTGGCGGCTATGGCCAAGCTTGACTTCATGGTGGAGCCTCCGCTGGCCCTGCCCATGGAGACTTCTTTATGAGGATGTTCGGGCACAGTCGGGTGGCTGGGGACATTAGTTCGCAAGCGAACAGGCAAGCTGAATGCCTGCCCCACCTACGAACATTGGATTCGCCGATGTGGGGCAGGCGATTCCGCCTGCCATTTACAGTCTCAGTAATCAGCCTGACGCTCCTGCACTCCACTCTCCAAGCCCAAGTAGCCGTGGAAGCCAACACTGGTTACAAGACTCCCGAAGCCCGGGCCACCATCGCCAAAACACTCAGTTCCGATGAGCGCGATTCCCGCCAGCGCCCCAAGGAGTTGATAGTGGCACTGGGCGTGAAACCTGGAATGCACGTTGCTGATATTGGAACAGGTGTCGGTTACATGCTGCCTTTCTTTTCTGAAGCGGTTGGGGATAAGGGACACATTGTTGCCGAAGATATCTTCCCGGATTTTCTGACGAAGGCCAAGCAACTGACCGCCAGTAAGGGTTTGAAAAATGTTGAGTTCATCCAAGGTACCGATAAGAACCCCTCCCTCAAGCAAAACAGCTTGGATCTGGCACTTGTGTTGGATGTCTATCATCACTTCGATTACCCTGCTGAAATGCTGGCAGCAATCCGTGCCGCGCTGAAGAACAACGGTCGACTGGCTATCTGCGAATATTACAAACGTGTGGGTGCTATGGGCGACCCCACGTCAGACCGTGCGGTGAAGCACATTCGTTTGGACGAAGCCGACGTCATCAAAGAAATTGAAGCCAACGGATTCAAGCTGGTGAAATCTGACGAGTTCAATCCTAAGTCGCAGTACTTAGCCATATTTGAGAAACAATGAATCGTCGTCAA
>JAYWBH010000764.1:0-9343 GCA_043781815.1 Bryobacterales bacterium
TGAGGATGTTTGTTTTGTTGGAATCGGGTTGCCATCGGCGGCATGTAATCTGGCAAGGCTTACTCATGCGCCGCACATCAAGTTGATTTATGAATCGGGCACGTTGGGGACAAAGCCGGAAGTGCTGCCCCTTTCTATTGGCGACGGCGAGTTGTGTGAAACTGCTTTGACAACCGTATCGGTGCCAGAGATTTTCAGGTACTGGTTACAGGGCGGTCGCATTTCAGTGGGCTTCTTAGGTGGTGCACAAGTAGACCGGTTTGCGAATCTGAACAGCACGGTGATTGGACCTTATGCCAAACCGAAAGTTCGATTGCCAGGAAGTGGCGGAGCAACGGAGATAGCCACTGGATGTGGGCAGATCTTCATCATCATGCGGCAAGGGGCTCGTAGTTTTGTGAAGCAGTTAGATTTTTTAACCTCATTGGGGCATGGGCGGACCGGACGTGAGCGGCGTGACTTAGGTTTCAAGACCAAGGGTCCAGCACTGCTGGTAAGTGATTTGTGCATTCTACGACCCGACCCTGAAACCAGTGAGATGATGGTGACCAGCCTTCACCCTGGGATCAGCCGTGAACAGGTTGTGGAAGCCACTGGTTGGTCAATGCGGTTTGCTGAGGAAGTGACTGAAACTGAGCCACCAGGAAAAGATGAATTGGAAGTGTTGCGAGATTTGCTGGCGCGCACGGCGAAGGCCCACGGTTCCGACGGAGGACACGAATGACCGAATATCCAAGAATGAAGCCCGGCAGTCAACCGGAATATTTAAGCCCTGACTATAAGTCCACCATAGTACGCGCGCCATCGCGACCGCTGATTATGTTGCCGCATACGCTAAGCGAACTGACGGGCCCAGTTTACGGGCACAATCCGATTGGGCCGACGGACAATGATTTAACATTACACTGTGCCGAGCCGCCACAGGGTGAGCGAATTATTGTGGCGGGTCGAATTCTGGACGAGGATGGCAAAGGCGTGCCCAACGCAATGGTTGAGTTATGGCAAGCCAATGCAGCGGGGCGCTATCAACACAAGCGGGACAATCATCCGGCGCCGCTGGATCCAAACTTTCTGGGTGCTGGACGGATGATTACCGACCAGGATGGAAATTACCGGTTTGTGACAATCAAACCTGGTGCGTACCCCTGGCGAAATCATCACAACGCATGGCGTCCGGCGCACATTCATTTTTCGTTGTTTGGGACAGCATTTGTCTCTCGTCTGGTGACGCAGATGTACTTTCCGAATGATCCACTTCTGGCGCTTGATCCGGTGCTGCATTCGGTTGCGGACAAAGATGCGCAGGAGCGGTTAGTGTCGCAATTCGATTTGTCGATGACTGAGCCGGAATGGGCGCTGGGGTATCGTTTCGACATTGTATTAAGAGGACGGAAAGCTACTCCGTTTGAGGAGCATGGCAAATGAATTTGACACCGAGTGCCTCCCAAACGGTGGGTCCGTTTTTCAACTATGCACTTACCACCAATGCCGTATTGGGGATTTTAGCTGGCGAGGGTGCACAGGGAGAACGCTTGCGGTTAGTGTTCCGCGTAGTGGATGGTGAAGGCGTCCCAACACCGGCTGATTCCATGATTGAACTGTGGCAGGCCGATGCGCAGGGCCGGTATGGGCATGCGCTGGATTCCCAATCCTGCAACGCTGATGAAAACTTTTGTGGCTTCGGTCGGCTGGAGACGGATTTGGATGGCAAGTGTATTTTTGAAACAGTAAAGCCGGGTTCTTGTGGTGGTTTGCAGGCGCCCCATATTAATGTTGCGGTGTTTGCTAGAGGGCTGTTGAAGCAGTTGTACACGCGCGTTTATTTCGATGGTGAAGCTTTGAATGCCAATGATCCGGTGCTGGCCCGGGTACCTGAAGATCGACGAACGACGCTGATGGCCAGGCCAACACCGGGGCAGGGGAATACGTGGTCCATCGAGATCCGTTTGCAGGGCGAAGCAGAAACTGTCTTTTTTGATTTATAAGACGTATAAGATCAATTCATGTCTACTCGATTGATCGACAGCTTGACGGCAACGGAAGCCTTATCGGAAATTTTCTCTGATGAGGCTGTTTTGCAGACCATGCTGCGCTTCGAAGGGGCGCTGGCCAGGGCTGAAGCGCAAGTGGGGCTGATTCCAGCCAATGCGGCAAGGGTGATTACTCAAGCGGCCATGGCCCAAAGTTTTGATATTCCCAGGCTGGTACGCGAGTCTTTTCGAGCTGGAACGCCAGCCATTCCGATGGTCCGCATGCTGACCGAAGCGGTTCGTACGCAAAATGCTGAGGCCGCAGGATTTGTGCATTGGGGTGCAACCAGTCAGGACGTAGTTGACACGTGCATGGTGCTGCTGCTGGGTCAATGTCGAAAAGTGTTGGAGCGAGATCATCAACGAATTTTGCAAGCGCTGCGGCGGATTTCCAATGAACACGGCAACACCGCAATGCTGGGGCGCACTTTGTTGCAACCGGCACCACCAATCACGTTTGGATTGAAGGCTGCGGGTTGGTTGGCTGCTGTGCGGCGAGGCTGGCAGCGAGCGGAAAGCCGTTTCGATGAGTCGGCATACTTGCAGTTTGGCGGTGCCAGTGGGACCCTTGCGGCATTGGGAAACCAGGGCTTGGCGGTGAGTGACGTGCTGGCCACGGAACTGAATTTGAAGTGCCCTGACGGGCCGTGGCATGGGCATAGGGATCGACTGGCGGCATTGATGGCGGCACTGAGTATTTATACGGCAAGCCTGGGCAAGATGGCGCTGGACATTGCTTTGTTGATGCAATACGAAGTTGGCGAAGTGGCTGAACCGGGAGGCAACGGAAGAGGTGGATCTTCCACCATGCCTCACAAACGGAATCCCACTGCTTGCATGCTGACGATTGCAGCGGCCAAGCGCACGCCGGGACTGATGTCTAATTTCCTATCGGGCATGTTGCAGGAACACGAACGGGCATTGGGTGGGTGGCAATCGGAATGGACCACGGTGCAGGGGATTGTGCAATCGGCAGGTGTGGCGGCGGAATCGATGGCCGAAGTGACTGATGGATTGATTGTTGATGCGACAAGAATGCGGAGCAATATTGAGGCGACGCACGGAGCGGTGTTTGCTGAAAAAGCGATGATGATACAGGCGTCGGAAATTGGTCGTGATGCGGCTTATAAAGAAGTGGAAGAAGCGGTGCGGACGACGGGGTCACCGCCAGATATTCCAGGATTGCGCGAGCCCGCAGATTATTTGGGTAGTGCCGAAATCTTCCGATTGCGGCTCCTAGAAGGGAAGGAATAAAAGATGCCTTTTGTTGATTCCAACGGCTGCCGAATTTACTATCGTCTGGAAGGCTTGGCCAGTAAGCCCCTGCTAGTTCTGGTGCATTCGTTAGGCACCGATCATGGCATGTGGGACCTGCAAATGCCCGCTATGCTAACTCGGTTTCAGGTGCTGCGCCTGGACCTTCGTGGTCACGGTGCATCCGATGCTCCTACTGGCGACTACACAATTGCCGAGCTAGGCGCTGATGTACTTGCCGCAGCAAAGGCAGCGAAGCGGGAACGTTTTGCATACTGCGGTTTATCACTGGGCGGAATGATTGGGCAGTGGCTGGGAGCGAATGCAGGCAATCTTTTATCAGGGCTGGTCCTGGCCAATACATCCCCAAAAGTGGATAATCCAAATCTGTTTGAGACGCGGCGAACGAGTGTATTGAAACAAGGAATGAGGGCCGTTCATAAGACAGTGATGGAGCGATTCTTTTGTGGGCGCGTGTTGGATTCACCAAACGCTACCGTGGAATCTATCCGTACCGTGTTGCGGCAAACCAACCCGGTGGGTTACGCCGGATGTTGCGCGGCCATCCGCGACATGGACCACTGCACATTGCTTGCCGACATCAAAGTACCAACGCTTGTGATTGCCGGTTTGCAGGATATTTCCACTCCCTATGCGGGTCATGGAGAAGTGCTGTTTGAAGGGATCGTCGGGGCGGGCGTGGTGATGTTGGATGCGGCGCATTTATCGAATGTGGAACGTCCTTCTGCATTCTCTGCGGCACTGTTCGATTTTCTACTTCCGGCAATGGCTGACGATGTATCCGATGCCGGGTTGAGCGTCCGTCGAGCTGTATTGGGCAACGCACATGTGGACAGATCGATTGCTGGGACTACTGATTTTACTAGCGATTTTCAACAGATGATCACTCGCTACGCTTGGGGAACGGTGTGGACCAGGCCAGGCCTTGATCTGCGCGTAAGGCGTTTGCTGGTGCTGGCGATGACGGCATCACTGGGACGTTGGGAAGAGTTTCGGCTGCACGTGCGTACTGGTCTGGCCAGTGAGCTGGAGCTGACCGATCTGAAAGAGGTCCTGTTGCAAGTGGCGATTTATGCAGGAGTGCCGGCAGCGAATACTGGTTTTCACACTGCCACCGATGAAGAACGACGTTTAGAAGAACAAAGGAAAACATGAAGACTTTTGACCGTATCAATCCATTGACGGGTGAAGTTGCATCCACGTCGCACGCAATGTCGGCGATTGAAGCGGGGCAGGTGGCAGACAAGGCGAACCTCGCACTGGCGGCGTGGTCTGCGCTGGGCCCAAATGCACGTCGTGAACTGCTGAACAAGGCGGCATCCATCTTGGCTGCAAAAGCTGGGGAATTCGCTGAAGCGATGATGAGCGAAACTGGATCAACCAAAGGCTGGGCAATGTTCAACGTCGCACTGGCAGCGGAGATGATCCGTGAAGCTGCTGCGCTAACCACTCAAATTGGTGGCGAGGTGATTCCTTCCGATAAGCCCGGTTGCATTGCCATGGCTCTGCGAGAACCGGTTGGAGTCATCTTGGGAATTGCACCTTGGAATGGGCCTGTGGTTCTGGGCGCTCGCGCCATTGCCGTACCGCTGGCTTGCGGGAACACTGTGATCCTGAAGGCTTCTGAAACTTGTCCACGAACACATACTTTGATTGTGGAAGCTTTCAAGGAAGCGGGTTTCCCCGAAGGTGTGGTGAACATTGTGACCAACGCCCCGGAAGATGCTGCTGATGTTGTGGGCGCACTGATTGACCATCCGGCTGTGCGACGCATCAATTTCACAGGTTCCACTGCTGTGGGTCGCATTGTGGCGAAGCGCGCGGCAGAACATTTGAAGCCGGTGCTGCTGGAACTTGGTGGCAAAGCTCCGTTGATTGTGTTGAAAGATGCGGACCTGGATGAGGCGGTGAAGGCGGCGGCATTTGGCGCGTTCATGAACCAGGGGCAGATCTGCATGTCTACCGAGCGGATCATCGTGGTGGATGCAGTGGCAGATGCGTTTGCTGCGAAGTTCAAAGTAAAGGCAGCTTCACTTGCCGTAGGCGATCCGCGCGAAGGTAAGACTGCCCTGGGTGCGGTTGTGGATCGTAAGGCAGTGCTGCGTGTGGAAGGCCTGGTGGCCGATGCAGTGAACAACGGCGCGGTGCTGCTGACCGGTGGACCATCGAACGGCGTGTTGATGCCCGCAACAGTGGTGGATCATGTTACGCCGACCATGCGACTGTTCCGCGAGGAAAGTTTTGGTCCAGTGGTTGCAGTGATACGAGCCAAGGATGAGGCAGAGGCCATCCGCCTGGCCAACGATACCGAATACGGTTTGGCGGCCTCCATCTTTACGGCTGATATAGCCCGAGGCTTGCAAGTGGCAAAGCAGATCAAGTCAGGCATCTGCCACATTAACGGACCGACCGTTCATGACGAAGCGCAAATGCCCTTTGGTGGAGTGAAGGCATCGGGCTATGGAAGGTTTGGAGGGAAGGCGGGAATCGACGCCTTTACTGAACTGCGCTGGATCACCATTGAGACCCAACCGGGTCGTTATCCGATTTAAGGGGAGGAGCTCAAATTGGCAAGTGAGAAAAAAGAGAGAGAAGAGAGTGACGAGAAAGATACGGTTGCCTACACTGTGAGCAACGGCATTGCCTGGGTGAGTTTCAATCGTCCGGAAAAGCGCAATTGCATGAATCCCAAGCTCAATCGTCGGATGATGGAAGTTCTGGATGAACTGGAATTTCGCGATGATGTGGGGGTGCTTGTTCTGAAAGGCGAAGGTGCGGCATGGTCCGCAGGCATGGACCTGAAAGAATATTTTCGTGAGACAGAAGCCCAAGGAATGCGCGGTATCCGAAAGGCTCAGAGTGAAGCATACGGCTGGTGGAGGCGATTGCGCTGGTATCAGAAAACAACCATCGCAATGGTGAATGGTTGGTGTTTTGGCGGCGGATACGGACCGTTATTCGGCTGTGATTTGGCGTTCTGTGCCAATGAAGCGCAGTTTGGATTGTCGGAAATTAATTGGGGAATTCTACCCGGCGGGGGTGCGACGAAAGTGGCCACCACATTGATGCCAATGCGCACGGCCATGTATCATGCACTGCTTGGCGAAACGATGGATGGGCAGACGGCGGCTCGTGTGGGTTTGGTAAACGAATCCATGCCATTGGTGGAACTGGAGGCTCGGGTAACGGAGGTGGCACAAAAGCTATTGCAAAAGAATTGGGTGGCGTTGAAGGCAACCAAAGATGCTGTGCGACGATCCATGGAAATGACGTATGACAATGCCGAAGATTTCCTGATTCGTGCACAGGAAGCGGCCAATTCGCATGATAAGACGGAAGGGAGAAAGGAAGGCATCCGGCAGTTTATCGACGAGAAAAGCTATAAGCCCGGGCTGGGACATTACGATAAATCGAAGGCCGAAAAGTAATTTTCGATTTAGGGTCTTTGCAATTCCTGCCAGGCCTTTTCGATCACAGGCTTGATGATGGCGGTGAAGTCATTGTAAGCGGGCTCTTTGAAATGAAGCCTATCCGGCAGATATAAATCCAGACGAGCTTGGCCTGTCGCATCAAAGAGTGCCGGATTGACATCAATGTATTCCAACCGTTTGTCTTGTGAGCAAAATGCTTTCACTGACGCATTGACGGCGTCCACCACATCCCACTTATTTTGCTTTTGTGGCGCGCGATTAATGGAAATATAAAAAATCTTGGTGGTGGGCGATTGCTGCTGCACTCGCGCTACGAACTGACGAAAGCCATCGGCAATTTGTTCAGCGGATCGACCTGCGCCAATATCGTTGCTTCCGCAGTAGTAGACAATCATTTTGGGTGAATACGGCAGTACAATCTTATCCATGTAGTGCAAAAGTTCAGGCGTTTGCGATCCGCCGAACGCACGATTGAAGACTGGCAGCGGAGTCATCTGTGCCTTTAGATTCGTCCAGCGGCGGAAGATACTGCTGCCGATGAAAAGGATCCCATTCTGTGGCGGCGGATTCGTCTGATCCTCTTTGAGATAGAGTTCAATCTCATCGGCAAAGCGCTCTTTCACAGCGGCGGTCGTAGCTGGAACTGGGGCTGCAGGTAGGGATGCACGCAGCGGACGCGGAGTCACGTCAGCGTTGGTTAATCCCATGGCCCACTTGATCGCTTCCAGCCACATTGTCTGCACATCAGGGCGATCCCACGATGCGTCGGGATGGCCGATGGACGAATTAAATACGCGTCCCTTACCCACTTGAGCGGCCCAGGCGACAGGGAAATCCTTATCGGTGCGATGGACACGAGGATTCTTCAGATCTAACTTACTTGCATCCAGCCGTGCCAGGACGCGTACTTTATCGCGCGAATAGGGCGCTTTCAGTTGATAGATTTCGTCACGCAGGCTGAAGCTGCGAGGGAAGGCTTTCATCGCCGGAAAGCTAGGATCTTCCACAATCACCGGAGCATCGAAGACACCCCATGGGTGATCATCGAAATACCCACCGATCATGGCGCCGAATTCAGGCCATTCATAAAACGTTGTAGTTGCGCTGTGCCCCCCAATAAAACCTTTGCCGTCTTCTTTGATGAACGATAGAAAATCAGCCTTTTGTTGATCGCTCATCACCGGATTACCGGCGGTATAAAAGAACACCGCGTCAAAGTCATTCAAGTTTTTGATGTTTCGAGATTTTCCATTGGCCAGAATAACGGGGTGCTTGGTTAGTAATTGGGCATCGGTGCGAATGGTGGTTTCATAGATGCCTGAATCGCGACCCAGCCGTTCAATGACAGCCAACGCGTGGGACACTGACTCATGCTGAAAGCCATAGGTCTGGGCATCGCCAATGGCCAGAAGCCGCTTCTTTCTGGGGCTTGTTTGCGGCGATGGATCACTTGGAGGAGGTCGCTGAGGCTGGGCGGTTAGAACTTCCGGAATCGCCAATAACAAAAGGAATGCTGCATTTATAAATTGAACTCTCATGTTGATTCTCCTCACTTCTTCGCGTCGGGCAAAGCGAATGCAACTACTGTATCAGCGGTGCTACGGTCGAAGAAGTTCGAACCAGTAGCCACAATCAAAACGTACTGCTTGCCATTGCGACCTTGATACGTGATCGGTGTGGCATGGCCACCAGCATCCAGTTTGGTGACCCACAACTGCTTGCCGGTGCGCGAATCGAAGGCGCGGAAACGGCTGTCGTTGGTTGCCGCAACAAACGTCAATCCGCCAGCCGTGCTGATGGGCCCGCCAAGACTCAGAGCTCCAGTATCGTGGACCCCTTTCGCTTCCAATTCGTCCGTTATACCAAGCGTCACGGACCAGGCAATTTCGCCAGTGTTCGCGTTGATCGCTTGTAACTGTCCCCATGGCGGTTGCTGACAAGGCCAGAAATTATCGGGATTCCAAAAGCGTCCAAAGGGACCAAATTTGCTGGTACGCGAATATGGCATACGGCTTTCTTCCGGCTGCTTCACGACACGCCCAATTTGCCCCAGATCCATTGTATTGACGATTACGTAATTTAGCGTTGGGTCAAAAGAAACACCGCCCCAATTCGCGCCACCTAGCGTGCCTGGAAAGATCACCGCAGTTTTGTCGGGATTGTAAGCGGTGTAGGGGCCGTTGTTGTGCATACCGCCATCTTTATCCCACAAGTCTTCGCAGAACTTCTTATGTTCTGGAGTCACCGTGGCAATGTCTTCCCGCTTGATGCTGACGCGGGTCAAAGGCTTCGGCTTAATAGGAAAAGGCTGCGTCGGCCAACTCACTTCGCCTGGAACCAGACTCTTGGGTACAGCCCGTTCTTCAATGCCGAAGACAGGTTTACCGTCGCGCCGGTCAAAGAAAAAGGCCAGACCCATTTTGGTGACTTCAACTACGGCGGGAATCTTTTTGCCGTCCTTGGTGACTTCCACCAATGCGGGCGGCGCTGCGGGATCGTAATCCCATAAATCGTGATGTGTAAATTGGAAGTGCCAAACCAACTTACCGGTGGCGGCATTAAGAGCCACCAGACAGTTGGCGTAAAGATTCTTGCCTAACCGATCTG
>JAYWBH010000765.1:0-9316 GCA_043781815.1 Bryobacterales bacterium
AACTTTCACCAGATCATCGCGCCAAACACCGGCAATGTGTTCCAAAATCGCACCGAAGCTGGGTCGCCCATAACGATTGTCAGGAGGAAAATAGGTGCCTCCGTAAAATGGTTTCAAATCGGGGGTGAGCCATACCGACATGGGCCAGCCGCCTCCGCCGGTGGTGGCCTGGACGAACATCATGTAGATCCGGTCCACGTCGGGACGCTCCTCACGATCCACCTTGATAGGTACAAAAAAGTTGTTCAGAACTTTGGCAATCTGTTCCGACTCAAACGATTCGCGTTCCATGACGTGGCACCAATGGCACGTTGAATATCCAATGGAAAGAAAAATCGGTTTATTTTCCAGACGAGCTTTTTCAAAGGCTTCCGGTCCCCAGGCGTACCAATCCACGGGGTTATTGGCGTGTTGCAACAGGTAGGGACTTTTTTCTCCAGACAAGCGGTTGGGCATTTCCTCTATAATCGCATTTCACCCCCATGCCTATCCCTGAATCCGAACAACAACTTTTACTTGAGACCTTGAAAGCTTTTTTGCGCATCCCCAGCGTGAGTACGGACCCCAATCATAAGGCCGATATTTTGCTTGCCGCTGAATTTGTGGCAGCCAAGCTACGCAGTGCCGGGCTTGCCGAAGTTCAGCTAATTTCCGGTGCCGGACATCCCATGGTTTATGGTGAATGGTTGGGCGCACCGGGCAAGCCGACGCTGTTATTTTATGGGCATTACGACGTTCAGCCGCCAGAGCCATTGGACGAATGGATTTCACCAGCTTTTGAGCCCACCGTTCGAAACAACAATATTTACGCTCGTGGCGCGACCGATGACAAAGGACAAACACTGATTCTCATGGAAGCTGTGGCCCGCACATTGGCCCGCACCGGAAAGCTGCCAGTGAATGTCAAGTTTCTGATTGAGGGAGAGGAAGAAGTGGGTGGCGAGGCGATTGAAGCTTACGTCAAATCCAAGCCCGCCCGCCTGCAAGCCGATGCCGCCATCATTTGCGATTCCGAAATGTTTGCCCCGGAACTGCCCACCATTTGCGTGGGACTTCGAGGAATCATTTATGGCGAGTTACACATTACCGGAGCAGCTCAAGACTTGCATTCCGGTGTTTATGGAGGGGCGGTACCGAACCCCTTGCAAGCTGCTGCCGAGATTATTGCGGCGTTAAAAGGTCGCGACGGAAAGATTGCGATTCCTGGTTTTTACGACGCAGTACAAGCGCCATCAATGGCTGAACGCGAAGCCTGGGCCAGCCTTCCCTTCAACGAAGAAGAGTATCGGGTGAAGGAAGTGGGGGCAAAGCAGTTGACTGGCGAAACAGGCATTGGCGTGCTGGAAAGGGTGTGGGCGCGACCCACATTTGAGGTCCACGGAATTAAAGGCGGATTCATTGGCGACGGCGCAAAGACTGTGATTCCGGCCAAGGCTATCGTAAAAATCAGTACGCGGTTAGTTCCCAATCAGGATCCTGAAATAGCCAATCGGCAGTTGTCTGAAGCGATTGCGGCGGCCTGCCCGGCGGGGGTCACTGCCGAATGGAAACTGATTCACGGCGCGCCCCCTTGCGTTGTGGATACGGCCAATCCATTCATTGAAGCGGCAGCCACTGCCATGGAACGGGTGTTCGGAAATAAGACTGTATTCATTCGGTCAGGTGGGTCAATTCCCGTGGTCGGGTTGTTGCAAAAAGAACTGGGGCTGCCTTGCATACTGATGGGGTTTGGCTTACCCGACGATAATTTACATGCGCCCAATGAGAAACTATTTTTACCGAACTTCTTTCGCGGCATTGAAGCTGTAGAGTTCTTTCTTGAGGAATCTGCGAAAGCATGAATCGCACCGCTACAAGCGATCTTTTGAAGCACACTCTATCGGCGATTCCCTCCATGTTCGGCAAGCTGGTGTACTTGTCCGAATTGCGGAATACAGAATCAGGCCGTTACGAACACTATGGGCTGGCCCTTGTATTTGGGGATAAAGATGCGGAAAAAGCCTTGCGGACCAGCCATCAAAAAACCTTTCAAGATTGGTTGTCTCACAACTTGCAACAACAAAAGTCCGACCTTAATTTGTATTTTGCCAGCCTTCGTGGGGAGCCCCGCGCGGTGGTAAACTTTTGGCTTGAAAAAACTGCTTACAACGACTTTGTCCCGAACAATTCACGACTCGCTGAAAGGCAACTATTTTCAGCCGATCTGGCAGCACTCTTAAGCCTTTTCAAGAACGAGTACGCGGGCCTGCCTGTTCGACCAACTGCATGGCAACACCCGTAACCTGTCCAATCACCGTAATATCTTGAGGGTGATTGTAGATGCGCGTTTCGCACAGGGATGCAGGGTGGGGTACCAAAAATAATTGCTTGTCCGTTACGCTGCACCAGGAACAAGCGTATCCATCACGATGCTCAAAAAAATAAATCGGACGTTCAAATTCACTTGTCCAACCACTGTTGATAGGCTTGCGTTGGGTTTCATCAATCGCTACCAATGAGCCGGGTCGAAGCAGCGGGTACATAAACCAATCGTCAGATCCGATGAAGGCGTAATGTTGATTTTTAAGATCCAGCCCGTGGAACATTTGAACAGGAAGCGGGCCCCACTTCGCTATCATTCGGCTCAAATAAGTTGTCCGTTGTAGGTCCATGCCGGGGTCAAAAGCAATCGGACCCTCCACTGAATGGGTAATTTCGTTGAGCAAATCAACAGGATGTGTTTTGGGATTGGGAGTGATTAAGGAATCGGCAGCAGACTGTGAAAGATCGACGCCATACCAAGCCAGCACTTCCACAAAATTGAGCCGGTAGATAGTGCAGAGACTGTAGATGCGAAAAATAGAAGGGACTGTGCCGCGATTTTCAATGTCGGAAAGCCGTGATAAAGCAACCAGGAATTCGTCGTTATTCCACTTGGCCGCTATCTGTTGGCTGGCTTCTTCTACTTCCCGAAAACGCAGGTTCAACTTCTCCCGGACGCGTTTCAATTTCAGGCCTGCGTCCTCCATGCTATGATGATCCCGATTCTTCAGAAGTATGAGGCATAAGTGGGGGGGCTTACGTTTTGTAAGCTCTTAATTATATCTACCCATGTAAACTGAAGGCAATAGCGTAATATCAAGAATATTAAACAGAGAGGGCGGTTAGTGTTGCGAATTATTGTCGGTATTAGTGGTGCAAGTGGCATAGTCTACGGCTTTCGACTCTTGGAAAAGCTTCGTTTCGCCAAAAATGCTGAGACCCATTTGGTAATGACCCGGTCAGCGGAAAGAACCGCCTACCTTGAAATGGGTAAGTCCATTCAAGAGTTCAAACAATTGGCTGATCACTGCTATCCCATTGAAGACGTCGGCAGCCAGTTGGCCAGCGGCAGCTTTCAGACCGATGGCATGATCATTGCACCTTGTTCCGTACACACCATGTCAGCCATTGCCGCAGGGATCAGTTCCAACCTATTGATCCGAGCTGCCGATGTAGTGTTAAAGGAGCGTCGCCGATTGATTTTGATGGTGCGGGAAACGCCCTTCCACTTGGGACACCTGCGAACAATGACCAGCCTTTCAGAGATGGGCGCAATCATTGCACCTCCCATCCCGGGCTTTTATAATCAGCCGAAATCGGTGATGGACTTAGTGGATTCCAGCGTGGAGCGGGTGATGGATTTAATTGGTTTGCCGACAGAGGATGCGAAACGTTGGAACGGAGGGAAACCATAATGAAACGTGGCGTAAGAGCTGCATTCCAAGGCGAATTAGGGGCATTTAGCCAAGTAGCGACTCGCCAACTATTGGGGGAGACGGTGAAAGTTGTTCCCTGCACCCGTTTCGACCTTGTGTTTGAGCAATTGGCAAGCGGGAAAGTAGATGCCGCAGTGGTGCCAATCGAAAATACTTTGCACGGTTCCATTCATGAAAACTACGATCACTTATTGAAATATGGACTGGAAATTGTGGCTGAGACGCAAGTGCGCATTGTGCATAATCTGATTGTCGTTCCGGGGGTGAAATTTTCTGCCGTGCGCAAAGTTTATTCGCATCCCGTGGCGTTGAATCAGTGCTTGAAGTTTTTTGCTGGCAACCAACAATTGGAGCGCGTTCCGTTTTACGACACGGCGGGCAGTGTGAAAATGATTCTGGAGCAGCAAATTAAAGATTCGGCAGCGATTGCTTCCAGCATCGCTTCTGAACAATATGGCGGCCAGATTCTGCGCAGGTCCATTGAAGATGATGTTCAAAACTTCACTCGGTTTTTTCTGTTGCGACGACCGGGCTCAAAGCCTGAAATTGCCGGTAAAGCAGGCTGGAAAACTTCACTGGTATTCACCACTCCCAATAAGTCCGGGTCCTTGTTCCGAGCCCTAAGCGCGTTTGCATTGCGCGACTTAAGTCTTTCGAAAATTGAGTCCAGACCATTGCCGGGCAAGCCCTATGAGTATCTGTACTATCTTGATTTTCTAGGCAAGGCGTCGGATCCGGTGCCGCAAAAGGCACTTGCGCATTTGGAAGAGCTGGCCGATATGTTGAAGATCTTGGGGAGCTATCCGCGATCCGTCTAAATCAAGCGCGTTCAAAGCGCCCATCGGCAAGCAATTTGTAGCGGATTCCCCGCCAGACAATTGTGTTGCCGAAGAATCCTGCTACCCAAAATACAAAGCTGACCACATCTTGCAGCGGGATCAGGAACCATAATTTACGGCATAGCGGATCATTTAAGATTACTGATGCCGTCGCATACGCAGCGGCGAAGCGCACCGCAGCGGTCACCAGCAACATGGGCCACCAGGCGGGTGCTACAGCCATCAGCAGCAATGCCAAGGGAATTGGGTTGGTAAATAACTGGCCGACGTAACCAGCGGGACGGGAGCGCCTTGTGGATCGGTTCCAGCGGATGCGATGGAGTGCATTGGCTGTCAGTGACTCATTCCCAATGCGGTGTTCCACCACAAAGCTGGAAAGCGCCACGGTATGCCCTGCATCTGCGGCAAACTGGCCCAACACAAAATCCTCAGCAAGGTATTGGCGTAGACGATCCCAACCGCCGATGGATTCAATCACAGACCGTCGGGCCGCAATGGTTGGGCCAACGGCAAAGCGCATCCCTTCCAGCATCCGCGCCACCACAATGCCACCCAAAAATTCCGTGTTCATTCCCAGAGCTTCAAGGGTGGACCAAAACGATTTCCCCGGCACGGCACGGTACGGACAGGTGGTCACGCCAAGCTTTGGATCGGCGAACTCTGCGGCAATAATTTGCAGCATATTGGGTGACACGCGAATGTCACTATCACTCATCACCAACAGGTCATTGGCTGCCGCATTCATCATCTGATGGAGGCTCCATACCTTGGCATTGGGCCAAGGAGGCTCACCAACTAACAGAATTCTTGAATGGACCGCCGGGTAGCGTGCGCAAATCTCAGCAACCAGCGGATAGGCCGCATCATCGGTCGTTCTAAACGCCATCAAGATTTCGAAGTCAGAATAGTCTTGTTCAAAGAAACTGATGAGGTTTTGTTCAAGACCATCGTCCAGCCCCGATAGTGGCTTTAAGATGCTGATGGGTGGAAGTAGGTGAGGTAGCGCGGCAGGACTAGCGGCAAGATATTTTCCTGCCGCCACCATGACCAGAATACAATAGACCAGCGACCCACACAGCAAGGCCGCCAAAACGTAGCTCACAGGTTAATCCGTAGTCTGCTTGGAATCCATCTTTTGTTTAATTTCAGCAATGGAATCGGCAATTGGTTTCACACCCAGGTCACCCAGCTTGCGATGACGCACCGACACCGTTCCCTGCTCCGCCTCACGACCACCGACAACGATCATGTAGGGGATTTTTTGCAGTTGGGCATCGCGAATTTTGAGGTTGATCTTTTCGCTGCGTTCGTCCAACCAAACGCGAATGCCCGCAGCGGCCATTTCATTTTTAACTTGACGAGCGTAATCCATTTGCTTGTCGGTGATGGGAAGTACAGCGGCTTGAATTGGTGCCAGCCAAACGGGAAAAGCTCCCGCATAGTGCTCTACGAGAATCCCGAAAAATCGTTCTACCGAACCAAACAGAGCACGGTGTACCATCAACGGCTGATGCTTCTTGCCGTCTTCACCGACGTATTCCAAACCGAATCGGCGAGGCAGTGTGAAATCGAACTGCACTGTGGATAGCTGCCACAAACGTCCGATAGCGTCCACCAATTTCATGTCGATTTTAGGACCATAAAACGCCGCTTCATCGGTCATCACTCGAACTTTCAGATTCAGCCGTTCCGTTGCGGTCTGCAGTGCCTTTTCCGCTAACTCCCACTGTTCTGGAGAACCGTCATACTTGCCGCTGACCCCTTTATCCCAGGTGGACAACTCAGCTTCATAGGTTTCAAATCCAAAAGCCTTCAACGTGTCTATGGCAAATTGCAGACAGTTCACAACTTCGTCTTCCACCTGCTCTGGCGTACAAAAAATATGCGCGTCGTCCTGGGTAAATCCACGAACCCGCAGCAGTCCGTGCATGGTGCCACTGCGCTCGTAACGATACACGGTTCCAAGCTCTCCCAAACGCACTGGAAGATCGCGATAGCTCTTCGGTTTATCGGCGTAGATCAGAATGTGGAACGGGCAGTTCATCGGTTTGAGTTGATATTCTGCGTCGTCCAGTTCCATGGACTTGAACATATTCTGGTTATAGAAATTGAAATGCCCAGAAGTCTTCCACAAGTCAATCTTTGCCACATGCGGCGTGTAGACAAGGGAATAACCTCTGGCGACGTACTGATCACGCATCCAATCTTCCAAAATGCGACGGACAGTTCCACCTTTTGGATGGAAGAAAATAAGCCCAGGCCCAGCCAAGTCCTGAATGCTGAATAGATCCAGATCCTGCCCAATCCGGCGATGATCGCGACGCTTGGCTTCTTCCAGACGGGCTAAATACTCATCCAGATCTTTGGTAGAAAAGAAGGCAGTCCCGTAGATCCGCTGCAGTTGCTTATTCTTTTCGTCACTCTTCCAATAGGCTCCGGCGATGGACTGTAGCTTGAACGCTTTAATTCGATCCGTGGAAGGAACGTGTGGTCCACGACAAAAATCGATGAAGTTGGGGCCGAGCGTGTATTCGCTAAAAGTCTCCCCGGCCCGTTCGGCGATCAATTGACACTTCATCCACGCTTTGGAATATTTCTGAAGCCCTTCTTCTTTGCCGGTCATTACCCGTTCGTAAGGAAGATTACGCTTTTGAATTTCCCACATCTTGGCCTCGATCTTTTCAAGGTCCTCGGGAGTGAACTTTTCTTCGCGATCAAAATCGTAATAAAAGCCGTTTTCGACGGGTGGGCCAATGCCTAATTGCGTATCCGGCCATAGTTCCAGCACTGCCAGTGCCAGCAAATGAGCTGTGGAGTGCCGATAAACTTCCAGGGCTTCGGGATTCTTGGTAGTGAGAATCTGAAGCGTGGCATCTCCTTCAAAAGGACGGGTCAAGTCAAACAAATCGCCGTTGACACGGGCTACAATCGCATCTTGGGCAAGACGCGGACTGATCGATTGGGCCACATCAAGGGGCCGTGAACCGGCAGGGACGGACTTTACGCTGCCGTCTGGCAGAGTAATGGAATAGCTGCTCATAGGGGTGAAGTCTCAGAGTATCACGGAATTCTTGCCATCAGCCGAATCCCCATCGCGCTTGACAGCATCCTGTATATTAGTTTGTAGGAATGACCAATTCTTTACCGCAGACCGAAGGCCTGGACGAGTCCGTTTTAGTTGAACGAGCTAAATCCGGTGAGACGGCGGCGTTTACCGAACTGGTGCGTCGCTACGACAAGAAGATATTCCGCATGGCGAAACAAATCACCCAAAGTGATGAGGACGCCGAGGATGTATTGCAAGAGGCCTTGTTTAAGGCCTACAAACACTTGGATGACTTCCAGGGAAACTCCAAATTTTATACCTGGATTGTTAGAATTGCTGTAAACGAAGCTTTGATGAAACTTCGTAAACGGAAATCAGATCGAACTGTTTCCTTGGATGAAGAAATAGATACCGGCGAAGAAACAGTGACACGGGAGATAGCGGTTTGGGATGGCGACCCTGAACAGCGATATTCACAGGAAGAACTGAGAGTGATCCTAGACAATGCCATTCAAAGCTTGAAACCATCGTTCCGGACAGTTTTTGTGTTGCGCGATGTCGAAGAATTATCGACGGAAGAGACCGCCGATACTCTTGGATTGTCTATACCAGCCGTAAAATCAAGGCTGCTACGGGCTCGACTTGAATTACGGGAAAAACTAACGCGAATGTTTAAGAAGAAGGGGGAAGACGCGTTTGCTTACCTGTAAAGATTTACTGTCAGAATTGAATACGTTTTTGGACGATACAGCGGATCCAAATTTGAGGCAGGAGTTGCAACGTCATGTGAACGAATGCCCCAATTGTTGGGTGATTGTTGATACGACTCAAAAAACGCTGAAGGTCTACAAGGGAATGCAGGTCCAGGAAATTCCTCCGGGCATTGAGTCTCGCGTGATGAAGGCGCTGGAACGCAAAATTGCTGCGGATAAAGCCAGTTCAGGCTCTTAGCTAATTCTTATTGACGGAATCCCATTGATGACAGCGGCGAATTAGTTTTCGCCGATGGCGTTGAGCATCTTGATGATTTCCAGGTTTTCAACCGGAAGATTCCCTTTTTCCAGCAATTTTCGAGTGCAATCTACCTGATTTTGGTAGGCCGGAAACTCAATGGTCACATTGCCTGGTTGGTGGATAATTTGGGGATTCACCGGGAAAGGTGTGCCCGCCAAAGATTCCAGGACGTCTTCCAGCAAATGAGGCGAAACGGCCAGCCTTAAAAGCACCAATTCACCTTCAGATCCCGCAAGTTCAGGGTTCAAAAGTTTGTCTAATATCATAAGCCCGTACCTCCAACCTTTTCTTGAAAAAAGGCAGAAATCCAGCCATTAGCGCATTCGGTTGTTTGAGACGGACCGCGCGCCTTTAGCACTTTTTTACGTGGTTGCAAGTAGCAGAATCTCATCTAGGTCAGAAGGATTCTAAATCACTCCACATTGGTCTTCAGCATATCACCAGCGCATGTCCCCATCAAGCAAAATCCATGCGTGACGGCTGTAAAAACTTTGAATGGTGAAAACTGAGGGTCGAAACTATTATTTACCGTCTCCGCCGTACGGAATGATACGAGGCCCGTCTTCTAAACCCTCAATTCTGACCACTTTAGGCTTCTTGGGCGCTTCGGGCTTGCCTGGAAAGGGAGCTAATACCAGCATCGCAGATGGCACCAATGATTTCGACTCGGATCTTGGGGA
>JAYWBH010000766.1:0-9291 GCA_043781815.1 Bryobacterales bacterium
GGCTAGCGAAGCTGTGCTGATGGCGAGGGCCGGAGGCACAATCACTAAGGACAAGGTCTTGGTAACAGTTTGCGCTGTAGGAACCGTTGTATCGGTAGCGGTGACCACCACCGAGAAGGTTCCGGTGACGGTTGGAGTTCCGCTGATTGCACCGGCTGCGCTGAGGGTCAGCCCAGCAGGCAGACCGGTTGCCGAGAAGCTATACGGTGCTACGCCGCCAGTTGCTGCGACAGAAGCACTGTAAGCCACGTTAATTGTTCCGCTTACCAATGAAGTGGTGGTGATGGTGAAGATAGGAGGAGTAATTAACACAGACAAAGTCTTTGTTGCCGTCTGTGCGGTGGGAACAGTTGCATCGGTGACCGTGACGACCACGGATGCAAAGGTGCCGGTGACGGTTGGTGTCCCGCTGATCTGACCGGTGGTTGCGTTAATCGTCAAGCCCGCAGGCAGCCCTGTGGCAGACCAGGCATAAGGCGTGGTGCCGCCGGTTGCTGCTACGGGAGCAGTGTAGGCGGAGTTAATCTGACCGTTGACCAGGGAAGCGGTGCTGATGGTCAGGGTTGGAGTTACGATCACCAAAGAAAGAGTCTTTGATGCGGTTTGCGCTGTGGGAACACCGGCATCCGTTACGGTGACTACGACTGAGGCTGTGCCAGCCACTGTGGTGTTGCCGCTGATCTGACCAGTTGTTGCGTTAATCGTCAAGCCCGCAGGCAGACCTGTGGCAGACCAGGCATAAGGCGTGGTGCCGCCGGTTGCCGCTACGGGAGCAGTGTAGGCAATTCCTGTTGTACCGCCCACCAGGGAAGTGGTGCTGATGGCCAGTGTGGGTGCCACAATGACCAGGGACAGAGTCTTAGTATCTGTCTTTGCTGTGGGCACTGTGGAATCAGTAACTGTAACTACTACCGAGCTGGTGCCAACGGCTGTTGGTGTCCCGCTGATCTGACCAGTGGTGGCGTTGATCGTTAAGCCAGCAGGCAACCCTGTAGCAGACCAGGCATAAGCAGTGAGCCCGCCGGTTGCGGCCAGAGGAGCGCTATAGGCCACATCTCTGGTTCCGCCCACCAGGGATGTGGTGGTGATGGAAACTGGAGGCGTGGAAATTACCAGCGTGAATGTACCGGAAGCGGTTAAAGCTGTGGGAGCGGTTGCATCGCGAACTGTAACTACTACTGAGCTGCTGCCAACGGCTGTTGGTGTACCGCTGATCACACCGGTTGTGGCGTTGATCGTTAAACCAGTGGGCAACCCTGTAGCAGACCAGACATAAGGTGCAGCGCCGCCGGTTGCGGCCATGGGAGCGCTATAGGCTACATCTTTAACTCCGGCGACCAGTGAGGAAGTGCTGATGGCCAGCGGACCGGTGACGGTGAGGTTCAACACCACGTCATCTGTATTGGTGCCGCTAGCGTGAATTTGCGCTGTGCCAGGTCCGATAATGTTCACCGTGACGCGACTGGTGGGAATGGTGCTGCCATCCCAGAAGAAGTTCACTGGGGTTTGCACTGTGACCACATCGGTACGGCTGGAAGTGATGTTGATTGGAATGCTGTCGCCGGGATTGGTCCACAAAGTGTTTCCACCAGGAATTGTGGAGAACAATAACAGGTTGTACTGCAGTTGTTGACCACTGTTGATTACGGTTGAGCTGGCTACTTCCCAGGCAATGACCGCGCCGACATGCATTATCAATGGTGCCGGAGCATTGTAGCCCGGAGCGGAGGCGTTAATTGCATGGTCACCCAGATTTTCAGCAGAAACGCTGGTGGTTCCTGAGGTGCTGCCAGCAGGAATTACCAGGGTGGTGACTACACCCAATTTCTTAGGATCGGAAACCAGCGTGACGGTGGTGCCGCCCACTGGGGCAGCGGGGTTCAACGTAACTGTCAGAATGGCCGGAGCTTGCGATAACTTGATGTTTGCCGTATTCACCGACATTGTCATGGTTCCATTCGGATTCACCGTAACGGTGGCCGTCATGTCCTGATAGCCAGCGGAACTGGCGGTGATGGTGGTGGTGCCAGCAGCGTGGGCAGTAACCTTGAAGCCAACTATGTTTGTTCCGCTGGTGAGTGGTAAGGATGGCGGAGTGGTGGCCACGGCAATATTGCTGGATGTCAGCGTAAAGGTGGTGGCGTTGGCCAGAGGGCTGGAAAGTGTCAGAACCATGGTTCCTTCACTTACTGAATTCGGCAGAGTTAAATTAGCCGGGGTCAGTGTGCCGCCAAATGCATTGGTCAGCAGGAAGTTAGCCGGAGTAGCGCTGCCGCTGATGGTAGCGGCCACGGTATAGGCACCGGTGGTGCTGTTCGCTGTGGCGGTGACGCTGGCCAGACCAGCTACGTTGGTGACGGCGGTGGCGCTGGATAAAGTAGCGCTGGCACCGCTGCCGGGAACGGCAAAGGTTACTGTTACGCCTTGCACAGGCAGGTTAGCGGCATCTTTCACAATGGCAACCAATGGATTGGTGAACGCTGTGCCGGCTACTGCTGTTTGTGGGCTGCCGGAGCTTACAGAAACGCCTGCTCCAGCGGTATTGGTTAACGCAAAGTTCACTGCGGTGGCCACCCCTGTTGCGGTAGCCGATACGTTGTAAGCACCGGTGGTGCCGTTAGCGGTGACGGTGATGCTGGCCAGACCAGCAACGTTAGTTGTTGCTGTGGTGCTGGATAAAGTAGCGCTGGCCCCACTTGCCGGAGCGGCGAACGTTACCGTTACACCGGAAACAGGCTGGTTGGTGGCATCTTTCACAATGGCTACCAGTGGGCTGGTGAATGCTGTGCTGACAACGGTTGTTTGTGGGCTGCCCGAACTTACGGCAACGGATGTGGCAGAAGCCTGAACAATGGCCAGGTTCAGTGTCTTGGTGCCGGTCAGAATAGAAGCGCTGGCATCAGTTACTGTGATCACCACTGAGTTAGTGGCACTTACAACGGTAGGTGTACCGGAAATCACACCCGTTGCGGCGTTGATGGTTAAACCAGCGGGCAATCCGGTGGCCGACCAGGCATAAGGGGCCACGCCACCGACTGCGGCAAGCGCGGTTGTATAAGCAGTGTTCACGGTTCCGTTAGGAAGCGAAGCGGTGCTGATGGATAAAGGACCATTGACGTTTAAGGTCATCACCACATCGGCAATATTGACGCCGCTGGCGTGAATCAGCGCAGTACCAGGGGCAATAATGTTCACGGTGACGCGGGTGGCCGGGATTGTGCTGCCATCCCAGAAGAAGTTAGCCGGGGTTTGCACGGTGGCAACGAGTAAGTTGCTGGAGGTGATGTTAACGGGAATGCCGTCGGCCGGATTGAAGGAAGCGTCACCAGGAACGGTCGAGAACAGTAACAGGTTGTACTGCACCTGTTGGCCGACGCTGGTGGAAGTTACATTAGCATTTTCCCAGGCGATGATGGCACCCACCTGCATAACAATCGGGGTGGGCGTGGAATAACCCAGTGCCGATGCGGTTAACGTGTGGTTGCCCACGTTTTCACCAGTGATCAGAGCGGTACCGGTGGTGCTGCCAGCGGGGATCACAATGGTTGCTGGAACTTTCAATTTCTTCGGATCGGCGCCTAATGTGATCACCAAACCGCCAGCAGGAGCCGCCGGGGATAAGGTTACAGTGAGGGTTGCCGGAGCTTGAGCCAGCTTAATGCTGGTGGTGTTTACCGCCATGGTCATAACCCCAGGAGGCAGAACGGTAACCAGAGCGGTGGTGTCTGGAAAGCCAGCAGCGCTGGCCTTAATGGTGGTTGTACCCTGTGCAGCAGGCGTTACCTTAAAGCTGATCACCTGGCCGCCAACGGAAATGGGCACTGCGCCAGGAACGCTGGCAACCGCCGGGTTGCTGGAGGTAAGGGTAAAGGACAGATTGCTTTGAGCAGGACCGCTCAGTGATAGTGTTAACGTTCCGTCGCTGGTGATTCCCAAAATAGTCAGATTGGCTGGGGAAAGCGTGGCACCCAAACCAACTGTTACCAGAGTGCTGGCCGAATTCAGGCCCACAGCGGTGGCGGTGATGGTGGTTGTACCCTGCACTAAACCATTCAAGTTCGATTGCCGGGTTGGGGTTGTCTGTCCAGCGTTGAAGGAAACGCTACCCAGGGAAGTAACTGCCTTTGTAGCATCGCTGCTGGTGAGGTTGATCACCAGGCCAGAGGGGCTGGGAGCGGGGGCGGCCAAGGTGACCGGGTATGTAACACTGTCGCCAGGGCCTAAGGTGATGGTGGCGGGAACAATGATGTCAATGGAAAGAGTGACTGTGACCGCTGCGGTGGCGTCGGTTAAGCCTGCTGCTGTAGCGCGGATGGTGGTTGTACCAGCGGCTACACCAGTTACAGGGACAGTTACTGTTGTGGCACCGGCGGCAATAGTAGCGCTAGAAGTTACAGTGGCCGCTGCTACGCTGCTGGAATTCAAGGTGACTACAAAACCACCGACCGGAGCGGGGCCCGATAAGGTCAAGGTAAGATTCTTCGTTTCTGTTCCGTTCACCGACAAAGTCAGCGGGGTGAAGGCCATGGTGGCGGTCACCTGGACGGCTTGTGTGGCAGAGGTGTAGAACGGTGCTGAAGCGGTGATGTTGGCGCTACCAGGTCCGTTGCCGGTCACTTGCGGGGCGGTGGTGGGCTGGGTTGCTCCGGCGAGGATAGTAACTGTGGCCGGGGAGATACTTACTTTCGAGTTACTGCTGGAAAGCGTGACTACAGTGCCGCCGGTGGGTGCTGGGTTAGACAGCGTCACTTGGAAGGCGGCGGATTGACCCAGAGCCACACTCACATTCGATGGAATGGAAATGGTTCCGTTGCCCTGCACGGTTACTGCGGCAGTGGCACTAGAAATATTCGGGGTCACCGTGCTGGCGGTGATTGTGGTGCTGCCGGTGGTGGCACCGGTGACAGCGAAAGTGGCGCTAGTGGCACCAGCAGCAATCGTTGCCGTTGCTGGAACGGTGATAATCCCTGATGGGCTGCTGGCCAGAGTGACGGTTAAGCCGCCGGTTGGAGCAGGGGACGATAACGTTAGCGTAAGATTTTGTGGAGCGGCACCGGCCAGCGTCAGGCTGGCAGGGGAGAAGGTCAAGGTTGCACCCACTCGCACTGTTTGACTATCGCTGGTGAATCCGGCTGTTCCAGTTGCGGTGATCAGAGCCGAACCAAAGGCGACGCCAGTTACTTGGGGCTGTGTAACCGGGACGGTGGCGTTCTGAGCAATGGTTACCGTAGTAGTAACTTGAACTTTGGAAGTATCGCTGCTGATTAGCGTAATAGTTACGCCGCCGGAAGGGGCGGGCGTGGTCAGGCTGACATTCAGATCAGTCGATTGACCGGGTCCGACAAGAACGTTTTGAGCTAATACAATTGCTCCTGGTTTCACCACCAGCACGCTGGCCGATCCACCAATGTACCCACTGGAACTGGCTGTTACGGTGGCCTGGCCCTCTAAGACGCCGGTTACGGTGAATGTACCGCTGCTTGCGCCGGCGGCAATTGTGACCGTCAGCGGAATAAAGCTGACTGCACCACTGGGAGTTACTGCAAGAGTTACCACTGTGCCGCCCACTGGAGCCGGGACGCTCAAAGTAATTGTGCCGTTAATCGTACGAGTGATTCCTACCCCAGCGGCGTTAAGAGCTACCGTGATGGTTGGCGTGGTCACTGTAACTACTAAGCTGGCCGGTTGATAGGTGCCACCGGCAACCAGCACATTGGTGGTTCCAGCACCTATCGGGGTAACGGCAACGTTGGCCCCGGTGGCGTTTTCTGGAATAAGGATGCTGGCCGGAACGGAGATAACGTTAGGGTCAAATCCGGTTAAGGTCACCACTTGACCGCCCACACCGGCGGGGGTCGATAGAGTGATCGTCAAGGTGCCGGGAGCGTTGGTCAAATTCATCGGATTTGGGGAAAGGCCGATTGCTCTGGCCGCTGCCGTAATGGTTACGGTGGACGGGGTGAGACCGTTGGAGAACCCGTCGTTCACAATCAACTGCACTACATAAGTGCCGGTGACGTCAGCAAAGAACGTTGGCGTATTGCTGGTGGAAGCGGAAAGCACGGTGGTGCTGCCAGCCGGTTTGCTGGAGAACGACCATAAGTAAGTGATCGGATCCTGATCGGCATCGGAGGACGCGCCGCCGTTTAGGGAAACCAGCGCACCGACTGCTACGGTCTGGTTTGGTCCGGCATCGGCCACCGGGGCTGTATTGGTTGTCGTAATGGTGACTGTGGAAGGAGCACTGTTCAGTGTTCCGTTGCTGACAATCAACTGGGCGACGTAGGTGCCAATCTTATCCACACCAAACGATAAGCTTGGGTTGTTGGTGTTGGACAACGCCGCATTGCTGCCCGCCGGACGGGTGATCAGCGACCAGGCGTATGTAAGGGTCAGACCTTGGGGATCTGTTCCTAAACCATTTAGCGTTACGATTGTCCCGTGAACCACGGTTTGGTTGGCCCCGGCGTTGGCCGTCGGAGGACCTACTTGTGTGGTGATGGTCACCGTTTTCGGCAAACTATCAATCTTGCCGTCGTTTACTACCAATTGCGCCACATACATGCCAGCAAGGCCGGCTGTAAAAGTTGGATTCACCACTGTGGTGCTGCTCAGTACGGCTGTGCTGCCTGCGGGAACTGTGATGAGTGTCCACTTATAGGTAAGTGGGTCGCCATCTACGTCGGTAGATGCGGAACCGTTTAACTGAACCAAAGATCCAACGGCAACGGTCTGATTTAGTCCGGCATTGGCCACTGGCTGGGTGTTGCCAGTGCTGATGGTTACGGTGGAAGGAGCGCTATCCACTTTGCCGTCGTTGACTACTAACTGCGCCACATACGTGCCCGGTTTATCGGCAACGAACGATGCCGAAACAGAGCGGAAATTGGCAATGAAAGCGTTGCTATTGGCTGGTTGGCTGACCATGGTCCAGAAATAGGTGAGCGGGTCGCCATCCACATCGGAAGAGCCGCTGCCATTTAATGTAACCGTTGCCCCAATTACCGCCGATTGGTTGGGACCAGCCCTGGCTACTGGTGGGGAATTACTTGTACTTACCGTTACATTGGAACTGTCTGTAGCCAGTCCGTTACTGACCGTCAATGTAACTACATAATTACCAGGGACATCGACAACAAAGGATGGAGAAACGCTATTGGCATTGGCCAGCACTGCGGTTGATGCACCGGGGCGCGATGAGAATCCCCAGGTGTAAGTTAAAGGCCCACCGCTTGAGTTAGTGGACGCGCTACCGTTTAAGGTAACGGTTGTTCCTACTGGAACGGTTTGATTGGGGCCGGGGTTGGCCGATGGATTCAAGAAGGTCCACTTCAGATTGGCGAAATCGAAGGGGGCAGTGCGGTCCACCAGAATGGTAAAGGTGTCACTACTGGTTACTTGAATGTTGACCGGCACCGGGGCGAAATGCAAAAGCCCCTGGCCTGCCACAACCTGAACGCTAGGCGTCAGGCTGGTTAGGGTTGCAGTTACTCCCAACCGTGCGGGTCCTGTATTTAAAACATTGGCGCGATACGTGATAAACCAATCTGTGCGCGTCGAGCGTTGTTCGCTGACGAACTGGTAATTCACAATGGTTAAAGGGGATGTTCCTTGTCCGGATAACAGGGCAGGAACGAACATCGTGAGGGCGACAATTGTCGCCGCAGTTGGGCACACGGACCGCATAAGAAAGGACCTCGCAATCAGAAATAGTAAAACCAAAAACAGCCGGACGAAATTACTTCAAAACGCTTTAATTAGCGTTTTCAGAGCGTCGCCGATGAACACGCCAAGCACTACCTAAAGCCAACAACAAGCCACCTAAGCCAAACGTGCCTGGCTCTGGAGTAGCTGTTCCTACGGTGACCCCGGTTTGTAACGTTCTTACGAACATATGGTTGGCGTCGTACTCATTCACAAAATAAGGCTGTGACCCAGGCCTGCCTGGAAACAAGTAAGTCACATCCACGGTAAACGGCGTGAACACTGGGTTATTTACCAGTGCCAACGCGCTAAATACTCCAGTGGATCCCAAAGGTGAATTGGGCTGGAGTACCAAAACGTTAAAACCCGATCCGCCCGTTGGGTTGGACAAGGTCTTCACTTGTGTCGGATCAAAACGAATATCTAACTCGTTATTCGCTTGAAGAGTAATTCCGCTAACGGTAAACGTGTAACGGTAAATGGTGTCGCCACCGATGGTCGATCCGATGTTTGTATCCTGATATTGAATCAACCCGGCGTACGTAGTTGATGTAGTAAAGAGTCCGGCAAACACTAATAGCCAGCACATTCTCATGTCGCGTAGCCTCCGAACCCGAAAGTAACATCAATAAATGGCATGTTCTAGATAACGGAAATAGGTTTAGTACCTGAAGCTTGCGCCCATGAGTACTGGGTGGGCCGGTTCCCCGACCCCCAGTAAAGTTAGCGCTTGGCTTGCAGGTGTGCGATTGCTAACTCCTCTTCTACCAATGCTTTAAGTTGTTCGTAGTTAGGGGTTCCGCTGACAAACCGGCCGTTCACAATGAACGATGGTGTTCCTTGAACTCCCAAATTCTGCGCCTCAGTTGCGTGCGCTTTCACAATTTCCGCCTTCTCCCCGGAATCCAGGCACTTATCAAATGCCTTGCCATCCAGCTTCAAAGTGCGGCTGCCTTCTTTCAGAGAAGCCATATCCAACTGCTTGGTTTTCCCCAGCAGGTCATGATATTCCCAATACTTGCCCTGAGCCCCGGCGCAATGCGTGGCTTCTGCGGCCTTAGGAGCATTGGGGTGCATTGGTAACGGCATGTCCTTGTAGGCGAACGCTATTTTGCCTTTGTATTCCGCTTCTAACTGCTCAATCACCGGCACGATCTGCTGGCAATACGGGCATTCGTAATCGGCGTATTCCACCAGCGTCACCTGAGCGTCAACCGGACCACGCACAGGCGTGTCTTTCATTGAAATCTGAACCCGCGGAGGAGCAATGCGATAGATCACTTTGGCTTGAGCGCGCAGCGATTGCACGTATTCCAACTTGATCTTGTTGGAACGACGTGAGCGCAACGATTCAAGAATCTTAGGCTTTACCGCTTCAAACGTTTCCTTGGTGTCTACACCTTCAAAATACACGCGCATGGCTTCGTCAGATGGATCTTTCGGCATCTTTTCAGCCACTAGCTTTTCCATAAACTGGGCGATAGTGAGTCCCTGTTTTTTGGCTTGTTCTTCCACTAAATATTCGTCTACAAATTCCTCGACAACCTTGCGCTGCGTTTCATGAAACGTGTTCCGCGCCTGGAAAAA
>JAYWBH010000767.1:0-3048 GCA_043781815.1 Bryobacterales bacterium
GGTCTCCACGAATTGGCCTACGGAGTGACATCGAACAATCCGCACTTCGGCGCTGTGAAAAATCCCTGGAATCTGGATTGCATCCCCGGCGGCTCATCAGGAGGTTCCGGTGCTGCGGTCAGCGCAGAAATGTCGTTTATGTCCATGGGAAGCGATACCGGCGGCTCCATTCGGATTCCCGCAGCATTCTGTGGAGTTGTCGGGTTGAAACCGACTTACGGGTTGGTCAGTCGCTACGGCGTCCTTCCGCTGGGCTCCAGCTTGGATCATATGGGCCCTTTGAACAGTTGTGTCCGCGATGCCGCAATGACTCTGGCGGCAATCGCTGGCCCGGATGCCCGCGACGAATCGTCCATCGCACGACCGGTGGAATCCTATTTGCCGCCATTGAATATTAGTTTGAAAGGCCTGCGCATCGGAGTGCCCGATAGTTTCTTTACGGAAAGAGTGGACCCAACGGTGATGGGTCGCCTGCGCGCCATGGTCCAGTTGGCCGCTGCCTTGGGCGGGCAAGCCGAAGTAGTGCGTGTTCCTGATATGGCTGCAATCAACTTAACCGGGCGAATGATTTTGCTGGCTGAAGCTTCGGCTTTAATGGAACAACACAGCAGCAATCGGTCGAACTTCGGGGCTGATGTCCTAGCTCTGCTCGATCAAGGCAAGCTGCTCGCCGCCACCGATTATGTGAACGCGCAAAGGTTACGATCCTGCTATCGTCGTCAATTCCTCGATTTGTTCCATTCGATTGACGTTTTGCTTACTCCCCCCATTCCCATGGGTGCCCCCAGAATCGGGCAGACTACTGTTTGCATTGATGGGCAGGAAGAGGACACACGGCTGGCCACAACGCGTTTCGTTCGCGGAATCAATGTGATTGGCTTCCCTGCACTTTCCATGCCCTGCGGTTTCGATACGGCCGGGCTTCCCATTGGTCTCCAAATTATTGGGCGGCCTTTTGAAGAAGCCACTATTTTACGCGTTGGTGCAGCGCTAGAAGATGCAACAGACTTTCACTTGAAGCGTCCTCCAGTTCTGTAATTCATTTTTTTGACCGGGCTCTCTAATTTGATGCACCCAACCTGCCGATAGTAAGGGAAGCCAAATGAAGAGGATCTCCGTATTCGCCTGTGAAGCTCAGCCCATCGTGCTGGAAGGACTGAACAAGGTTCTGTCGATTGATGCAACGTTCGAGCTGGTCGGTACCGCCTCCGACGTGTCTTCGGCAAGCGCCACCATTGGGTTGTTGAAACCCGATGTAGTACTTCTGGACACCGGAGCCGGGTTCAAAGCAACTTTGCAATTCGTGGGGGAGCTAAAGTTTCTCTCCCCAACCAGCCGCGCCGTACTTTGGGTCAACGATCTGGCAGAAGTGGAATCGTTCCGTTCGCTCCAATTAGGTGTGCGCGGGGTGGTAAAAAAGACTTTTCCTATCTATCAACTTCTGGAGTGCTTAAAGAGCGTTGGTGAGGGAAATATTTGGTTGGAAAACTCCATTTCCCAACAAGTGAACAGCATCCTGAATCGAAAATCGTCGCCTCGTTTTACACCTCGTGAGCGCGATATTGTGAATCTGGTATGCCGGGGAATGAAGAATAAGGAAATCGCCGAGGAGCTGTATATCACCCCGGGAACTGTGAAGGTCCACTTGATGCATATCTTTGAAAAGGCGGGTGTCAAGGATCGCTTTGAACTCGCGGTGCAGGGTCGTCGATTGTTGGGAACCGATGAGCCGGTGATCCTTGAGGTAAATCCCTTAAGCGTAGAAATTACGGCATCGGGAGACTAAGGTTTCTGCTGGAAACTGTCGAATGTTTTTGTAGAGTGCGTAATGTTTTACACGCAATCACAAGCAGACGCAATGGCAGAAACTACACCTTTTCTTAGTGACGAATCCTCGGCAACTCCAATAATTCGTAAGGTAACCATCCCCGAGCGGTGGCCTTTGTGGAAGCCTACGTTTTTAGATTTCTTCTTCATTGCAACCATGGCGTGGCTATTCGCTTTGGGACCTGCGGGCTGGGACAGCTTACTTGCTGATGGCGACACTGGCTGGCATATTCGCGCTGGTGAATACATGCTGAACCATAAGCAGTTCATCCACGAAGATTTCTTTTCCTTTTCCCGTCCTGGACAGTTGTGGTTCGCCTGGGAATGGCTCTCTGAAGTGCAGTTTGCCTTGTTGAATTCCTTTGGCGGATTGAAAGCAGTCGTGCTTTATTGTGCCGTCATCATCACGCTTTCTTTCACCCTTGTTTTCCGGCATATGATTTGGCGCGGAGCTTCACCCTTGGTGGCCATGGGTATTTCCCTGGTTGCCACTGGAGCTGCATCGAACCACTATTTGGCCCGTCCCCATGTGATCACATTTCTGTTCCTGGCCATTAGCCTTTTTCTCATTGATGTTGACCGTCAGAAGCCCACGCGCTGGTTGTGGAGTCTTGTTCCATTAACTATTCTTTGGACCAATCTCCACGGTGGATTCTTTTCGTTGATTGCCTGCCTGGGGCTGGTTGCTATCGGATCTGCATTAGCCAGCGAGTGGACGAAAATGTGGCGCTATGGGATTCTTGCCGGGCTGTGCCTTGCCGTAAGTGTCATAAACCCATACGGAATTGCCTTGCACAAACACATGGTGGAGTATTTACAGTCGGACTGGATCAAATCGGTAGTGGAAGAGTTTCAATCGCCCAGCTTTCGCAAGGAAAATGTCTTGCAGTTTGAAGGTCTGATGTTCCTGGGGATTGCGTTTGCAGGCTTCTTAATTTCACGCAAGAAATATGTGGAAGCTCTCTTGATCGTGTTTTGGGCGCATAATGCGCTTGTCTCGGTGCGTCATATTTCAGTTTTCGTACTGATTGCCTCGCCGATCATTGCCAGCGAACTAAGCAATTTGTTGCGCGCATTTACGCAAAGGAAGCCCAAGAACTCCATACCTCGCATTTTGCAAAGCCTATCCGATGATCTGCGGCCCGCTTGCTTGCACGTTGGCATATGGCTGGTGGCAACGGTGGTGGGTCTGGCGCTTTGGAACGATCCCAAACGGTTCCC
>JAYWBH010000768.1:0-3046 GCA_043781815.1 Bryobacterales bacterium
ACGATGTCCAGATCATGATGCACCAGAACCGGTGCCGGACGACGTTCCGCTTTGGTCTTGATATCCATCCACAGGTTGTGGAGGAATTGCATATCGGCGGCAATGTCTTCTTCCGTCTTGCCTTCGCCAGCGGTGCGAATAATGAAGCCGCCAGTTAAGTTTTGACGATGTGTTTGCAGAATGCGCTTCAACCGTTGACGCTCTTCGTCACTAGCGATCTTGCGGGAGACACCCATGTGCTCCACGGTTGGCATAAACACGCAATAGCGACCCGGTAGGGCGATGTGCGACGTGATGCGGGCACCTTTCTGGCCGATGGGTTCCTTTGCCACCTGAACCAAAATTTCCTGGCCCGGCTTCAACAATTCTGTGATGGATGGAACTGGTGCACGATTCTGACGACGATCCCCACGTTCCGGCCGCTGCTCAGTTCTTTCTGGACGATCTGTCCGTTCTGGACGATCCGTTCGCTCGGGTCGATCCGTTCGATCTAAAGCTGGAGCTGCCCCAGCAACTTGGCCTTCAACCGCTGCTCCAACAGGTGCGGCAGTTCCGTCTGCTGGGCGGTCAGGACGATCATTACGACTTCTACCACGACGTCCACGCCTGCCACGGGATTGCTGGAACTTTGAATTCCGATCACGATCCCGCACGTTCGCAGTTAGCGGAGCGCCGGCTGATGCGGAACCTTCCTCGCCTTCAGCCAAGGCTTCAGAACCTTCCACTTCTTCATGCTCATCTTCTTCCACTGAATCGCAAGGTTCGTCGTCACTTGCATGGTTCAGATGGGCTTCCTGGGCATCGGCATCTTCAATTGCTTCAACTACGGAATGCGCCTCATGAGATCCGGCTTTGGCTGTGTGTTCCTGCTCAATGGCAGCGTAGGCCGCTTCTTCGGCTGCTTCTAAACGATTTTCTTCAATGACCTGAATTTCAGGATTTGTCAGCAGCGCGCCTTCGCGTTCAAACGTTGGCTCAATTGCACTCAGTCCTTCCGATTCCAGTTTGGCGATTGGGGCTGGCGGGGTTGGCGGCTTTGGCGTGACGACCTCAGCAACTACCGGGGTCACAACTGGAGCAAGCTGGGTTACTGAGCGTACTTCCTTAAATGTTTCCGAAGCACGTTTTTCCACCATGGGAGCAGCCGTCGGAGAAGAGACTGGCCGTCGAGGAGCGAAACTGGTATCTGCTGGAGGGGCTGCATTCGGGTTGCGATATTTGCGTAACGATTCTCCTGGAAGCAGAAATACTTCTTCCGCTGACGGAGCAATCGCAGCAACCATAGGCGGTTCCATGGGCTCAAAAGTTGTCGGCTCTCCGCCAACGATTTCTTCCGCATCCTCAGCAACCGTATCGGACGCATTGGCGTATTTTGAATCGGGGAAACCACCGCGTCCACGACGACCTCGGCGTCTGCGTCTGCCCTTATCATCCGTGCCAGGTGCACCGGCAACGGAGGCCACTTCGCCATCCACTGCTTGAACAGCTTCGTCCTTCCCGGCGATTTCGATGGGTTCTGTTGCTGTAACTGCGATGGAATCTGAAGGTGCTGCTGCTGCTTCAACCGGTCCACGACGTGCTTCGCCGCCATCCCGATCTCGACTGTTGCGGTCTCGACCACGATCCCGACCGCCGCGATCCCGATTGCCACCGCGATCTCCGCGATCATTCCGTTCCCCGCCACGGTCGCCACGATTTTGGCTAGCGGCTACCGAAGCTGTGGCGGAAACGGGTTTGGCCTCGTCTACACCATCCAGGTCGTCATTTTCCTCAAAGAAATCGGTGACGTAAAGGAAGCAATCGCGTTCCAGACCTAAGTCCACAAACGCCGACTGCATTCCGGGTAGAACCCGCGTCACTCTTCCTTTGTGGATACTGCCGGCCAGGGAATACTCATTGGCCCGCTGAAAAAACAGTTCTACTAACTGATCATCTTCAAGAACCGCCACTTTTGTTTCGTGACGATTGGAAGAGATTACTAATTCTTTGCTCATTGGCAAATCTCCGTGCTTCGGGCGAGGAGCTCATCCTCACGACGGAGTCCGGATTCAAACCTTGTGGCTTTGTCTTAAAAACTTTGTTCCAATCAGCCGGGTCGAGAAAAGCTCAAAACACCAAACCAACCGTATACTTGTCTGCGGAGTAAAACTCCGCGCCACTTAGAGGACTCTAATCAAAAGTCCATCCACTGCTGAACCCAAAAACCATGCGTGCGAGCAACCGCCGCTTCTTGCATCTCGCTAATTTACAAATCTACGTAGCCGGACATTGTTGACCAGCCCTAACATTAAAAACATGCTCCACATGCTGGATCCGCCGCTGGATAGCAGAGGCAATGGAATACCGGTTACCGGCATTTGCCCCACTACCATTCCGACGTTCACCAGGATGTGAAACAAAAACACCGACGCCACGCCCATGCAGATATACATACCGGCCCGGTCGGGCGCTGTCTGGGCGTTCTGCACCAGTTGCATGAGCAAAAGAAAATACAAACCCATCGTAACCACAACTCCCACGAACCCATGTTCTTCGGCGAACGTGGAAAAAATAAAATCGGTATGCGGCACTGGCAGAAATCGGAGCTGTGTTTGAGTGCCGTGCGTCGCACCCCTGCCCCACATTCCCCCCTGACCTACCGCGATCTTCGACTGAATTACCTGATACCCGGTACCATGCGGATCGGCATAAGGATCCACCATGGTTGCCAGCCGTGCCTTTTGATAGGGCAACAACAAAGGCCAGCCAATTGGTATAGATATCGCCAATAATACTACAAAGCCCAACACGTACTGCCAGCGCAAACCGGCCAGAAATATCCCAACGATCAAAGCAGGAAGATAGGTGAGCGAAGTACCCAGATCCGGTTGTTTCATAACCAGGACCATAGGCAAGCCAACCAACGCGATTAGGCGTAATAAATCCCACAGCTCGACCGTATCTCCTTTCAGCTCGGTCAAACACCGAGCCACAATCAACACAATAACCAGTTTAGCGAATTCTGAGATCTGAAGTCGGAACCCCAGCGGCATGGGAATCCAGCGCG
>JAYWBH010000769.1:0-3043 GCA_043781815.1 Bryobacterales bacterium
GCCCATGTTGAGTTAGGAAAACAACTGATGCTGGATTTTGCTCGTCAAGCAGTGGCCCTTGGCGGTACAGTAGGGGCGGAGCATGGCTTAGGAAAACGAAAGCGACACTTGTTGGCAATGCAGTTTACTGCCGAAGAAATCCAAGCTATGCGGGAAGTAAAAACTCGACTCGACCCGCAATGGTTGTTGGGTGTTGGCAATTTATTTGAAAGCTCGGAGAGATCAATATGAACAGACGTTCCGCAATATTCACTGGTGCCGGTGCGCTTGCATCGCAACTTTCCCTGGCCCAGGAAGCACCCCTGCGCGTGGCCATCGCGGGACTGGTACATGGCCATGCTCGTGGATTTTTTACGCGCAGCCAAGGTCGGAAAGATATCCAGATTGTTGGCGTATCCGAGCCTGATGCCACAGTGAGGAAGAAGTATTTCGAGAGTCTGAAACTGGACCCCGCACTGGCCTTTGATTCGCTGGAAGCTATGTTGGCAAAGACCAAGCCCGAAGGCGTTTTAGCGTATACCAACACTTACGATCACTTGGCCGTTGTGAAAACCTGCGCCGCAAATAAAATTCCAGTGATGATGGAAAAGCCCCTGGCTGTCAGTAATGAACACGCCAAGGCCATGGATTTAGTAGCCCGACAAAGTGGTATTCACGTGCTGGTGAATTATGAGACTACCTGGTACAGAAGCAATCTAGCGGCTTACCAACTGATGAAGGAAGGGCGCATTGGGGAGGTGCGAAAGTTCGTCATTCACGATGGGCATCAGGGCCCGAAAGAGATCAACGTTCCCGATGAGTTCTTCTCCTGGCTGACCGATCCTAAGAAAGGTGGTGGCGGAGCTTTATTCGATTTCGGTTGCTACGGTGCCAATCTGATGACCTGGTTCATGGACAATCAACGACCCTTGTCCGTATCTGCCATCACCCAAACCAACAAGCCTGAAATTTATCCACACACTGATGACGAAGCTACGGTGATTGTTCGCTACCCCAAAGCCCAAGGAATTATCCAGGCATCCTGGAATTGGCCGTTTGCACGAAAAGATATGGAAGTGTATGGACGCACTGGCTATGTCCACACCGTCGCAGCACAAGGCTTAAAAGTGCGTCTGGAAAACCAGGAAGAGCAGGCTTCAACAGCACCAGCAATCCCTTCGCCCCAAGACGATTCGCTAACCTATTTTGCAGCCGTAGTTCGTGGAAAGATCAAGCCCGCACCGGCGGATCTTTCGGCATTGGCAAACAACATGATTGTGACAGAAATACTGGATGCCGCCAGACGTTCAGCCGCTACTGGACGAACAATTACACTGTAGGCGGTTTACAATCCGCACATTCGCAAATGCGCCGCAGATGATCATACGAATAGATCCCAGTGTTGTGGCCATCGTTCCATAAAATCCGGATCGCATAGTTCCCCACAGGTTCCACTTGATCCATTTTTAACCGCGGCTTGAACATCTGAAATGGGTCGGCCACTTGCCGCTGATACTTCTGCGGCTCTGTTCCATGCGCCCCCGTACAAGTGGCGCAGGGGCACTGCTCCCGCAAATATTCCACATCGTAACTGGAATGGTGTCCGTCGTTCCAATCAATTTGGATTCCTTTGGATTTCGATATCGCGATGTGTTCCGGATCAATCATTTCATACGCTCCACGTCACGAACTCCACCAATGCGACGAATGGCTGTCACCACCCGTTCCAATTGCTTTTTTTCCTTCACTTCCACAGTCATGGAAACAATGGCACCCTCGCCATCCCGATCCTCATCGCCTTGCGCTTCAAGCGAACGAATGTTGCTGCTTTCGTGCAATAAAATGCTGGTCAGTTGATTCAGAATTCCAGGACGGTCATCGGTGAAAACCCGAATCTTCACAATGAAAGTTTCACTGGCCCCACGATGCCATTCCACTTCAATTTTACGTTCCACTTCATACATCAGGTTCTGCACATTGGGACAGTGCAACGAATGAACGGCAATTCCTTTGCCACGACTTATATACCCAACAATGGATTCCCCGCGAATCGGGTTGCAGCACTTGGCCAGGTAGACCAGGACATCTTCCACACCCTTTACGCGGACCACCAAATCTTTGTCTTCAGCGGTAGGCGCTACTTGCGACGGTGCCCGGGCTGGCTCAACAACTTCAGCTTCCACTTGATCTGGTGCTAATTTAGTTAAAATTTGACGCGCTGAAAACTTGCCGTAACCAAGCGATGCGTACAGGTCTTCAATCTTGGCCACACCGTATTCATTGGCCACTCGTTCCAAGTCTTCCTTGGCAATCTTGCGCATCTGCACACCCAGACGTCGCGCTTCCCGTTCCAACTGCTTCTCGCCGATCTCAATGGCCTTCACTCGCTCTGTGGTGTTGATCACGTGTCGGATCTTGTTCCGTGCACGTGATGTTTTTACGAATCCTAACCAATCCTTGCTGGGCAGGTGATTATTCTGCGTCAGAATCTCAACCACATCCCCATTCTTCAGAGCGTATTTCAGTGGAACAATGCGTCCGTTCACTTTCGACCCAACGCAGCTATTACCCACGTCGCTATGAATGGCGTAGGCGAAATCTACTGGCGAGGCATCCTTGGGAAGTACAACCACGCGCCCACCTGGGGAGAAGGCATACACTTCTTCTGGATACAGTTCCACCTTCAGGTTAGACATGAACTCGCCCGGATCACGGACGTCCTGCTGCCATTCCACCAGTTGTCGCAACCAGGCTATTTGCCGTTCATCTTGTTGTTGACCGCGCTTGCCCTCTTTATATTTCCAATGAGCCGCAATGCCTTCTTCCGCAATCCGATGCATCTCTTCAGTGCGAATCTGCACCTCAAAGGCAACGCCGTTAGGACCCATCACCGAAGTATGAAGAGATTGGTAAAGGTTCGGTCGCGGAACGGCGATAAAGTCTTTGATCCGCCCAGGGATAGGAATCCATTCGTTATGAATAATCCCCAGCGCCGCATAGCAATTTTTTACTGAATCAGTGATAATCCGGATGGCCAACAAATCGTACACCTGGTCAATGCTGA
>JAYWBH010000770.1:0-3033 GCA_043781815.1 Bryobacterales bacterium
ACCACAATGCGGTCGTGTAACGGACGGATATTCATACCTGTTAAACCTCCAAGGGTAATTGAGGAACTCTCAAAGACAATGTCGGACTCAAACGTGCCCAAATGCGCGCGCTGGTTCCTGAGGACATTATTAGCACACTACAGGGAGGAGTGACAAGAGTTAATTTTATGTAGTTGATTACAGGTGGCTTGCTATAGATTAAGCTATTTTAATGTTCTTAGTGGCGCGTATCTGAAATCGCACCTCCGGTTTGGCCAAAATCAGTCATAATGAGATTGGAGCAAATCCGAATGCTAGATTTGACAACCTGCGGAGCGGTGGAACGTCACCCACATAAAGTAAGTGGAGCATGGTTATTCCGCGGCACCCGGGTGCCTGTTTCGGCTTTGTTTGCCAATATCGAAGGCGGGGCAACTGTGGATGAGTTCATCGAGTGGTTTCCAGGGGTATTGCGTGAGCAAGTGAACGTCGTCCTGGAACATGCTTCCTAGTCCTCCGTGTGAATGCTGAGCATCAGCCAGAGATCCTCACTAGCTATCAACCTGGTCCCCCAAGGGCAGTTTGTAACTCGGCCTAAAGGCCGGGATATTTGAAGGCAATTTCTCAAACCAAGATATCACCCTCCTGTTGAACTTTTCTCTTTGCTGCGGGGCTCACTTGGTTACTGGCGAGCGAGGCCAGCAGTTTCGTATGCGTGGCGATTTGCTCGTTTAGCTTGGCTAGTTCGCCGTATTCCCTGCTGGAATCAGCTAGGCCGGACACTGCTCGGGCGAGACAGTACGGGAGTACGGCGGAAGCAACCGCCACTGCTGCTCCAACTCCCTGCGTCGCGCCATCACGCGCAGCAAAGGTTGAGAAGAAACCAAGGAACCCGAAAAGGGCACCAATGATCGCGAATACCCAAAGAAATCCCATTACAATTACCATCAATCCTCCTTCGAATCCTGCCTACCGTGCAAACTGACTGCTTCCGAGGTCGATTTCCTTTTCTTTCTTATTGCCGTTCGCCGCGATGACTATCACTGTGAATTTGCCGCCTTCCTGGACCTGGAAAAGATACCATGATCGAAGTGAATATCTTTCGTACAGGACACGGTAAAGTAGACCTACACCCGCTGCGTCTCCTTCACCCGGAATTTTCTTTTCAGGTTGGACGGTGGTCTCTCCAAATTTCAGAACTAAGTGAACGCCAGGCGGCCCCCACTTGGGGAGCGTCGAACTATAATTGCTATTGTAAAGATTCGCTTCCAACATGATCTCCATTACGTTTAGCTGCATGTGGGTTTTTATGTAATCAACGCTTATTTCGCGCACCTGTCTTTTAGCTTCCGAGGATTCGAGCGCGATTCTATCCTTATCAAACAAGAAAAGAACCTTCTTTTCGACCGGATCAAGGCCAGCCCGATTTATCCTAAATTGCTGCCGTTTTCTTAAATCAGCCCAAAGTTTCTTGGACCCCACGGACTTTCCGCGCTGTATAGCCTTCTCAATGTCGGCGTCCGTTAGTGATGCGGCATATGTAAGGGCTGCAGAGAACAACAGAAGTACGGCTTTGGTCATTTTTATTCCTTCACTTCCACGTAAATCTTAACACCTTTCCCCGACCGTTCAACGGATATTCCATGCTGGAAATCAGACAATATTTGGACTTCGGCCAGGGCACACTGCGTCTCGAGTTTTTCAGATACACCAGCGGGGCTTCACCTTTCTCTATGTTCGTCCTCAACCACTCCAGGCGTCTGCGCTTCGGCCCGGAAGTTGGGCCTTCTCCACATATTGGCTTGACTTACTACAAGTTGAGATATTTTTATCTTCTTTAGTGAGGCGTATCCGAAATCGCTATCCTGGTCAGGCCAAAGTCATTGCCTTTGAACAGCAGCGGTTCGCCAGACGTTGCGGCCAAAGCGTATGCCGCGCAATCTCCGAAATTCGGCCTTGCTGGATGTCGGCCTTTTCCAAACGACGAAATGCGATGCGTGCCATTTCCGATTGCTCCGGGCCGAAAGGAACTTCAGTGGCACCGATATCTCGCAAGAACTTATCCAATTCGCGGGCTCCATCCGGCCCTTTGCGAGCCTCAACCAGTATTCCTGCTCCCAAGACGGAAACCGCTCCGCACTCTGACTCCAATTAGAGAATAGCCATTTCGGCTGACGTGTCAATTAATTAAAGAGGCAAACCAGCATCGTCGAAACCAAGGATTTCGGCGTCACTCCGAGTGTCTAAGATAGGCAACTGCTGATACCGCCGTCCGGTTTCCAGTAGTCGTGCCGCCAAACCAGGGGGGCGAACACGCAGCTTTTCTTTATCAATTTCAGCACGAAGAGCAGGGGTAATGACTTCCGTCATGGGACGACCCTGGCTTTTGGACAGTTCCCAGACAAGTCGGTCTGCGTCGGGGTGTTTGATGCTGTCTGCCATATTGGATATACCTGTCTGAAATTAGTATGTACCGAGTCGCAAATGAAGTAAAACTAAATTTGCGCTCGCTTCTTCACTGGTTGAGTAGTCAATCGATGGCTACCCTTTACTAATTCCTCTACCTCATCCCAGGCCACATTGCCCACATCCAATCGCAATCCCACCCAGCCTCTTGGACCGATGTAAGCGGGCATATAAAATCGCTTTGGATCTGCTGCGATCAGTGCCAGATTATCATTCGCAAACACCTTGCAGCAGACGGAAACAATGCCGTCGCCATGATGGTCGTTTAGGAAGTAGGCGAAGACCTTCTTCTTAATTCGGAAGGTGGCGTGGCTCCCTTTCAGCTCTCGAGTTGCACCAGGCAAAGCCATGCAGATTTTCGATAGCTTACGCAGCCGTTTATCTTCTGAGGAACTCGCGCAAAACGGAGCACCGGCGGCCATTAGAATTTCGCGAGTTACTAGCTCGCTTTGGGGCCGCCGGACCCTTTGCGCTTTTGAGGAACTAGCCCGCACAACGGAGCTCGGTACGGCAGAAAGTTCGCGAGTTCCTGATTGTTTGGCGGGCCGCAACGGCCCTGTGCGGGCTTCCGCGTCAGGCATCGGCACG
>JAYWBH010000771.1:0-9207 GCA_043781815.1 Bryobacterales bacterium
TTGCCCTGGTTGCATAAAGATACTAGCTGTTTTCCGATCTCTTCAGTAGTCATGTGATGCAGGATAGCACGAACCGATTACGGCTTGATTTCATTTCACAGCGGCACGAATTAGCCGATCTTGAATCGCGGCCCAGGCGGCATTTTGTGGAACGGGTTCCACGTAAATCACTGGAACTCCCGCCGCGTCCATCTCATGCAGCGCTTCATACAATTGCTCCGCATACTTTGCCGGATCTTGCGGCATTTGCACGCTGACTTCCGCCGGTCGGGTCACTGTATGCCACAAATAGCCGCAATTTGGGTCCGATGGAATGCCCAACCGTAACGGTGTCCATGGACTGTAATGCTTGCGATGCATTCCAGGGGCAGGATGTGCTGCCCCGTCATCCAAGGCACTCACTGTAGCGATCGGCCCCAGAACCGCCTCCAATTGGGCTTGCGAAATCATTCCGGGCCGCAGCAATATCGGTACCACTCCCACAACAGATACCACTGTCGATTCAATGCCCACCGTGCAGGCTCCGCCATCCACAATCAAATCCACACTGTCGCCCAAGCTCTGCTGAACATGTTCCGCCCGAGTTGGTGAAAGTTCCGTGAACCGGTTGGCACTTGGCGCGGCCACTGGTACGCCGGCTTCCCTGAGTAATTCCAAAGCAACCGGATGCGCTGGTATTCGCAAGCCCACTGTACCTAAGCCTGCAGTAACTTCATCGGGTATGGCGCTGATTTTCTTCACCACAATGGTCAAAGGTCCGGGCCAGAATGCCGCTGCCAATTTTTCAGCAGAATCTGGCCATTCCGCCGCTAAGGCACGGGCAGCAGCCACAGTGGCCACGTGGACAATCAGCGGACTTGTGGCTGGTCTGCCTTTGGCTTCGTAGATACGCAGCACTGCCGCGCGATCCAGGGCGTTGGCCCCCAGTCCATACACGGTTTCCGTAGGGAATGCTACCAACTTGCCCGCCCGCAGCAGTTCCCCTGCTTGTTTATACGTCCAGGTCATCGTTTCCATCACCAGGGCCGTCACTAGCAATCTTGCCCGTTTTGCGGAACACCAAAAAGGCATGCTGCAGTTCGCCGATATCGCCGTCCAGCACACGGTCCACATCGCCAATGGACAACTTCGTGCGATGATCCTTAATCATGCGATAAGGTGCCAGCACATAGCTGCGGATTTGGCTGCCGAAGTTGATGCCCAACTTGGTATCTTCCAACTTGCGATCAGCCGCCCGCTTTTTATCCATCTCATACTCATAAAGCCGCGCCCGCAACTGTTTCATCGCACTGGCGCGATTTTTATGTTGCGATCGTTCGTTCTGGCATTGCACCACCAGTCCGGTGGGAATGTGGGTCATGCGGACAGCGGATTCCGTACGATTTACATGCTGGCCACCGGCGCCGGATGCTCGAAAAACGTCCACCCGAATGTCGTCGGTTTTCAGGTCGATCTTCACCGTATCGTCAATCAGCGGAATCACGAATACTGAGGCGAACGAGGTGTGTCGACGTGCTGCGGAATCGAATGGCGAAATCCGTACCAGCCGATGCACGCCGATTTCCGAATTCAGCAACCCATACACATTTTCGCCTTCAATTTCCATAGTCACCGACTTGATGCCAGCACCGTCACCGGGAAGCAGATCCGTCACGCCGCAAGCAAAGTTATTGCGTTCCGCCCAACGCATATACATGCGCATCAGCATTTCCGCCCAGTCCTGACTCTCCGTTCCGCCAGCACCTGGGTGAATGTTGAGAATGGCCGACATCCCATCCTTTTCCTCAGAAAGCAGCATTCCCGTTTCCAACACTTCCAGGTAATCGGAGTAGATTTTCAGGTCACGTTCAATGTCGCCCGTGACATTTTCGCCTTCCTTGCCCAGTTCAAACAGGGTATCCAGATCTTCCGTCATGCTGGCCACTTTGGCTTCCTGGGAAATGGCATTTTCCAGGCGCTTGCGGTCCTGCATGGTCTTTTGGCTGAGTTCGGGGCTGTTCCAGAACGCCGGGTCGCTGATAGCGGCCTCGGTTCTGGCTAGTTCTAACTGTTTGGCAGGAGAGTCAAAGATAGCTCCGCACAGCGATGGCCTGCTGGCGAAGCGTTCCGTATGCCCTTTCAAGTTCTTCAATGGTCATAGGACTTTAGTTTAGCTGGTTAGGCCGGTTAGAGGGCTGCGGTGATTAGCGTGTCGTAGAATTCCTCAAGGTGTTCATTCAGACATCTTTGCAACTTGTCCTTTTCCAATCACTATCGGTTCGAGAAATACACTCTATTTCTCCTCTGTTCCCAAAACATATGGGGAAAGTGTTGCTTTTCAAGCTTACCAAGTGTATAGTCCCTACATGCTTAGGTAAATGTAGTAGATACATTTATTTTTTATGGTTTTTTCTTAATATTTGACTCAACAATTAAGAGGCTAACTCAAAATGACACCCGCAACTTTAATCGCTGCAATGCTGTTCGTTTTCGCCCTTTGCGCTGTTGCTCAACCGCCCCCCCCCCCGCTTAGCGTCAAACGACATTGAGCAGCCCGAAAACGGCTCCATCCGTGGAACAATCACCGATGAATCGGGAAAGCCCGTTGCTGGGGCTCTTGTTACGTTTCGTCACTTCTTTACGGTTCAAGGTCGACATCAACAAGTCACTTCAAAAAATGATGGTTCGTTCAACATCGATCAACTACCTTCCGGCGATTATGCCCAGTGTGTTCAAGTCACAAAGGGCGATTATGTAGATGATTGCCAATGGAATTTAACGTTTCAACCACGAATTGTAAGTACTCCCTCGCCAACTAAAGTTGGTGTTGCCACAACTCCCGGAAAACCTGTGCTCGTGGCCGATATGCCTCATGGCTCTGATCGGATAGTTGTCCCTCCCGCAGGAATGACAGCGCCTCTTCAATTACAGGTGCGCACCGGCGCGCGTGTTACTTTTCGATTTGCAGATAGCGCCAACTTGATCGATGAACAAACCCACTTGATCATTGGTGCGCTTACCGCTAATGGAATGTTTGTCCCTGCGCAAAAGTCTGTATCTGGAGCGGTTACCACATTTCAACTTGTGATCCCTTTTGATACCAACGTGCGTCTTTCCGTCCAAAGTCTTACCTTGAGGGCCACTGGCCCTAATGGAATAGTGAACTTCGCTAAAGGAACTCCTATCGAGGTCAGGGTTGGCAAAAAAGACCCTCCATTGGTTTTTAACTACACTATCACAGGGAAATCAAGGTAAGGAGACCAATCATGAGAAAGAACTTCTTACACACCGCACTATCTTTGACGCTCTTGTTCTTAATACCCATCGTTGGCAGCTCCCAGGGACTTAACTTGACAATTGCCCTAGAAGCGGGAAGTCCTCCTGCCAGGGCTCAAAGTCCACGATGGATCTTTACAATGACTTTCATAAATGGGGCTGTTGGTGCTTACAAAACCGATCATTTCCAACTCTTTACAAGCATTCCTGGCAGTTTCGACCCAACCAACGACAATTGTATGTTCCAATATAGCCGCTACGGTGGGGGTGCTGGAACATTCTCTATCTTTGGAGATACTCCATACTTCCCTTCCGATTACGGTCCGTGGAGTGCCTGGAATTCAGGAATTGTGGAAAATAGTCAATGCCGTGTCTGGTCGCAGCACGCAACCCAAAGTATTATTGGAAATGACCTGAAGCTCACTTTTCCAGTGGAAGCGAAGGGTCTTATGGAGGGGAAGTACGGAATCTATGTGGAGCATGGCACTTGGGGTGGTTATAGTAATGGCTGGAATGGCTTCGGGAATTACTACACGCCTTTGTGGCAGCCTATCAATCTGCCTTTGCCTAACCTTCCTACAAAGACTTTTCTGCAAACGTTTGGCATTGGGATGAGTACAGTCCTTGACTCCAGCATGAGTTCTACTGGAGCAGCCGGCAACGGAGTGAAAGCACTCACAAGAGCTTTGCTCATCGCCAACACTACATCGGCACCAAGCGGGGTAAATGCGTGCTACGCAATTTATCATCGTACCAGCCACGAATTGCAAATGCTCGACGACGGCGGCAATAATTCCCTTGGCATCCGGCTTCTTGGAAATGTTCCCGGGATATCGAATGTTGTCCAAGGAAATCAATGTGCTATGGATCTGGGGTTGTCATGGTACGACGAAACTTCCACTTCGGTGAGGTTGCTGGTTCCGGTGACGTTCACCTCCAGTTTTGCGAATCGCCCCGGGGTGAAGAATCTCTTCTTCGTTCCTATTGACAGAGCAGGGCAAATTCCCGCGACTTCGTCCTCGGACGGCACTTGGCCCGCCTCGAATGTACCAATATCGGACTTCAGTCTTAGTATTCCATCCAACTCCGCAATCATTATGGCCGGTACAACAACCGTCTCTTATAATATCGTCGTAAACCCAATAAACGGTTTCGCCGGAATCCTTAATTTCTCCGCTGTTGGACTACCTGGAGGAGCATCGGCTACATTCAACCCTGCTGCTATAGTCGGGTCTGGTTCCACCACAATGACTCTAAATACTTCAACGGTCAAAGTTGGGACCTATAGTTTTTCAGTCTCAGGACAGAGTGGAGCAATCAGCCGTGGCATTTCAGCTAGTGTAGCTGTGCAGGATTTTGCATTTACGATTTCGCCTAGTTCGCGAACTGTTCAGCCTTCAGGTATTGCCACTTATACAATCTCATCAACCGGAATGAACGGCTATAACCAACCAATCAGTATATCGGGGCTTAGTAACATTGCGTGTCCTGGATATAGTGCTACAAATCTGAGCATACCCGTTTGGCCAAGTTCAATCGCCGCCAACGGACTTTCCAATTTTTCCGTCACGTCATTTTCCTCTCCTTCCGTTCCCTTGTACAATTGTCTACAAGTTACAGGAACAAGCGGGGGAGTTACTCATCAGGCTTTTTTCTCTTTGACCACCAATCCGAATGCGAGTCCTAATGCTGATTTTTCCGTGAGTGTTTCGGCAGCTCAAGCCGTCATGGCACCTGGAGTTGCATCGTATGGCATCTCTATTTCATCCGTCAATTCATTCACTGGTTCAATAGGGCTGAGCGCCACGGGCCCTGGCGGTAGCGCCTTACCGGCGGGGATATCAGCTAGTTTCACCCAGTCCATTATCCCAGGTGGAACGGGCACTACCAACTTGTTACTCAGTGCGCAGTCCTCAACTCTCCCTGGCACATATGCCATCGAAATAAAGGGCGTCGGCGGGACGATTCAGCACTTAACCACAACTTATATTACCGTCCAATCCACCCAAACATTCACGATAAGTGCAACTCCAGGCATACAGACCACCACACAGACTGGCGGAGTCGGTTATACAGTATTCCTTAATACGAATCAAGGCTTTTCGGGGTCGCTGATCCTTTCCGCCACAGGATTACCCCCTGGAGCGAATGCCACGTTCAATCCCGCGACGATCACCAGTTCAGGCTCGGCAGGGGTCACGATCACAACATCTTCAACGCCACTAGGCAACTACCCGATTACCCTTAGGGCCACTAGCGGAGTAACTACTCGTACGGCAGATGCCCTCCTAATTGTGAGTGCGTCTTCACCCGCAAAAGTGATTAGTCCAGGGCCAGGTTCCACCCTCACATCTGCTGCGGTCACTTTCACATGGGATTCGGGAGTGGGGGCATCACAATATCAACTCCTTTTGGGCTCTGCTCCTGGCGCATCGGACTACTTATCTACACTACCTACCGCCGCCCAGACGGTGTCGACGGCCTTGCCTGGTCCAACGCGAACTCTATATGCTACTCTTAGCTCGCTTGTTGGTGGAATTTGGCAGCCGCGTAGTTATATCTACACAATTGGCCAGCCCACGTCAGGAGATACGGTTTTTACCAAAATAGGGGATGCGACAACATCTAACTATTCAATACCAAACAACAATGTGCCTACCAAGACAGGCCCTTTTTTTGTAGCCAATGGTAACGGCACGCTTGCAACCTCTTGTGCGATGCTCGTTTCTAATTTGACAACTAGCGATAAAATTGTGGGGGAACTTTCCTACCCCAGTTTCTATACCTCAAATAATTCGAGCAGCTATGACGTGACGTTTCAAATACCTCCGTCAGTAAAAGCCGGATCAAAGTCCATGGTTTGTACGGTCAATAAGATATCGACAACCAACTCTAACTACCTATATCTCTTTGATGGGTCGCCGGTCATTTCAGGACTCAGTCAGTTCGATCCTGAATACTCGGGAGGACCGTTTTACGTATCCGTATTTGGCTCAAACTTTGGCCCTGTAACGAAAACACTAACCGTTTGCGCGTCCGATCCAAATCCAGCAACACCTTGCAACAGCACACCTGATTTCAACCTTTGCCTACCATTGGCGGGATCCATAGTCAATCCAAGTTGCCCCTACTCGATTTGGAAGGACGATCAAATCAACGTTTTACTTACGCCAACTTCTTCTGCTTTCGGAACATACGATGTACAAGTGACTTCGTTTGGCTCGAGCGGATCCGGCTTTTTGTTTAATCCTCAAGCCGAGAATAGCGCAAAGAGTAATAGAAAAGGCACAATCGTAAAGGATTACGTGAACCCTCAAGGTCCGTTGATCACGGTGTCCGTTAATGGCCAAATTATCAATCCTAGTGATACAGTCACGCTTGATGCAAATAATCCCGATCTGAACGTATTAGCCACAATTGTCGGTCAAGTTTCGGGTACTTCCTCTTGGCGGCTTCAAAGCAGCTATAAAGATTCGCGCGATGCTCATGCGGCCTATATATCTACCTTTCCTGCCGCTTCCAACGCTTTTCAGGATCAAGCAGCGGCGAGTCCATTTCAATTGACGACAGCGATGGGTGGGCAAGCAACGCTGCTTTGGAAACTGAACGGCGTCTCACAGAAAAATTTCCCATTCACCATTAAAGGTAGCAACCCGACAAAGTCTGTTGTAAAGTCCTATATGGTTGCTGCATCTTTACCTCAAAATCCAAGCGTAACCCCCTTCTTTTTGGGTCTGTTACCAGGAGCGGAGACTGTAGAGCAAACACAATTTTACGCAAGCGGGAACCCGATTTGGGGCGGGCCTTCAGGATATGGGCTGCTTCAAATTGACCCACCACAATCAACCGCGGAAATCTTTCATTGGAAGAATCATGTCGATACTTATATAAATGTCAAGTTAGCTCCGAAGAAGACCGCAGCTTATACATTTTGGGCAATTCAGGTCAAGCAATACAAAGACTACCTAGATACAAATCCGGCAATTGTGCCGTACCCTCCGGTGATTGTGGTGGAAGGCAAATGCTCTTTCTTGTTTGCTTTGGATAACGATCCGACAGTGTCAGTCACTAATCCTTCTGGAACGATGGATCCCGCACTTCTACCAGCCTTGCAAGATCCGCAAATTCAGGGCGGCTTCTTTCGGCACCTGAAAGATTCCAATTGGATAAAGGCCATCAATGGGGCTATTTTCTACTACATTTCCTGGATTCAGAGTACGACCGGCGGAGTAACTGGCTGGGTATTGAATCCAACGGCCGACACGGCATTTGGTCCAATTAACTATGTCAACCGGGTTTGTACATCGACCTATTAAACGAGGAGACTGCTATGCAAATTAGATTACATACACAATTCAAAACGCTTCCCTGGTTCGGAATGTTTTTCTTTGTGGGGAGCGTATTCGGACAAGCAATCTATTTGCTGCCGTATGGATATCTAAGTAACTACATCGACAATGCCGAAGTTGCTTTGTACCGCACCAATAGCGAAGTTGATGGCGGTATTGAAAAAGTACGCACATTGTTCAGCAAAGAGGATGGCCAGGCAAATATTCGTATCAATCATGAGCATCGGTTGATTGCCGTTGTTGGCCCACGATTCAAGGGCGACCGCGTTCAACTGATCGACATGGAGCACCCATCGGCTTCCCTTGGCTATTCATTGGAATTTGGAGATCTGCGCAAGGCAACCTGGCGAGACTGGTCCGCGCACATGAAAATCAAAATTGACCCTCAGATGAAAGCGAATCCCAAGGATGCGGATATCGAACCAGAATCCAGCAGCAAGGTGTTTTTTGTCGATGATGGCCACCTAAATCTATTCATGTCATTCCAGGCGAATAGAGGTATTCTGGACGTTGCTTTGCCCCTTGACCAGATTTATCCTTTCTGGAACCCCAAAATGCGATTTGTTAGTGGCTTAAGTTTGGAACAACTCAACTCTCGTTTGAGTGGCCAGTTTGGGGTGCCGCCAATTTCAGAGGACGGTCAGCATGCAATGGGTGTCTCAGGAAAAACAGCCCAATTTGATGGGGAAAAATATCGCGGTATCGGCATTCCTATCCCACCAGCAGCAGCATCCATTAAGAATGTTTCGCTGGGGATACTCGCCCGATCCGCCAAATTCGCTGTGATTGTGATTCAGAACGATCCAAAAGCGTCTCATGAAGGAGACGGAAATTCTGAGTTGCACGTTTGGAATTTTGAGACGTCCCAATGGGCGAAATATCCGATGCCTGGAGGTTGGTCTAATATGAATCTTTCTGGGCATTGGTTAGTGGCAGCGGCTACAAGCAAATGCAATGGCAGAACAAGCCCAGGCGCAGAGCAACGGGCTCCGTTCAAAGGCAAAGCGGGTCGTGCTCCAAATGATGGAGAATTTGACGGGTACGGAATGTATTATTACCCAGGTATTCTTACTTTGATCGACGTTGAGAAAAAGAAGCGGTACGAGATTCGGACGAATCAAGGAGACAGCGAGATTCTCTTAGTGCATGAGGGAAATGTCTACTATCGCATCAACGAAGACCTGTTCCGTGCACCGATTCAGCAGGATGCAATTGGCGAAGCAGTGAAGATTGCTTCGGGGGTAGTAGTCAGGGAAAGCCACTGGGCCTTTTGGAGTGAGCGTTAATTCTGAACAATCCCCGATAGCAAAATGCGTTGCGGAAGGAGGCATGTCCTTGGCGGCACTTCCGCCAACAGGAGTCAACTTCGCGCTGTTAATACAATGGTTTGGTAATATCAAGCTCTTTCAGCACGTCGCTGACATTTGACCGCCAAGTTTGAACGACCTGTGCCAAATGGGGCAGAACCATTTTAGCGGGTTTCATGGTATCACTGTGGTTATACTGGGTGTGCGACATGAAAGTGGAAGTGGTGGCAGTTCCTTTTTTTGTTGCCTATAACCGAGCGTATGTAGTACGCTCGGTTGTAGGAGGCTTGTTTCCA
>JAYWBH010000772.1:0-9199 GCA_043781815.1 Bryobacterales bacterium
CAGCTTTATCGGCCACTCTGGTCTGCAGAGATCATGGCGGAGGTAAGAAGAACCCTCGGTGGACAATTCGGCATCTCACCGAATCGCATTGCGCACCTCGAATCAAAGCTGCGGGAGCATTTCCCCGATGCCTGGATTGAAGGGTCCGAGCCCTTGATCCGGAAGATGACAAATGACGCCAAAGACCGCCATGTCTTAGCCGCCGCCGTACACGCAAATTCCCGCACGATTGTGACTTACAACCTCAGGCACTTCCCATTGAATACGACCGCGCCTTGGCGGGTCACTGCGATGGGTCCCAGTCTATTTTTGAAGTTGTTGTACGCCTCTGATCCCAAATCGGTTGTAGAGGTTCTTCGTCAGCAGGCGGCCGAAATCAAACGAACGTTCCCTGATCAACTGCGTGTTCTGCACAAAGCTGTTCCAGCTTTTGTAGAAATAGTTTGCCGCGACACTCGAACCGAGATTTGAGGCGTCGGGCGTGTCAGTCACATCTGTGCGCATTAAAGAGAAAACTGGGTCGGCTTGATCGTACACTGCTTCCTCTAACACGGGGTCAGAATAACACGGGGTCAATAACACGGGGTCAAAGAGCTTAAATCCGCAGATTTGGCGATTTGTTGGTTCCCTTTCACACCCACCAACCCTTTCATTTATGGAAACTTGGCGCTAGAAGGTATTCCTTCTCTGAAAGGATTCACCACTCTTCAACGATGAACCCCAAGTTGCTCTCAAGTGACAAATTATCACAGCCCAAGTCCAAGCCTGTCGTGCTTTGGACGAGTCCAGAACTCCATTTCATCTTTCAGCCTTGGATAATGCGGAAGTTGAAATTTGCTCAGCATAAACCATACTCGGGCAAATTTGTTCTAGTTCCATCGGAACCATTTGATAACACGCAGGATCGAGCGCGCAGATATTTAGAAATTTTCGCAAGAAGGCCTCAATCAGCAGGATTAGGTTTCCGGCTAGTTGTTTATAATCAATGGCTTGCACATGTGTTCGGGAATCGAGGTCTCTGTCCGGTCATTGTCCCTAACAACGCGTGCAGCACCTTTAATCGATCCCGCTCGTTCTGCTTCATTTCCAGTTTGTCCTCTGTGTCATCCAGATCCAAGTCTGTCAACAGGACATTTCTATTTCGCGCTAACAGGACATTTCTACTTCGCTGCGACACTTGCGCCAGCAACAACTTACTTGGCTCACATGTAGTGATAGCCTAGGGGGATGGGAAAACTCGTATTGCAGCCCCATTTGCAGCATGCGCTCTCGCCAAGCCATCGGGCTTTCAGTTGCATCAAATTGCTATTCTTCGCCGTCTTGGTATGGTTTTTTTTAGTTAAGTTGCCTCCTTCCGGTTATGCAGTGGCGCTCATTGCGTGTGCGGCGGCGCTTATGAGCGTTCACGCAGAGATGAATGGATGGCAAAAAGCAGTATGGATGCTGATCATTGGAGGGTTTTTGATAGTAGAGCTGCGCTCGATCAGTCACGACCGTACAGTTAGTAACGAGTCAGCTAAAAACGTGCGTGATGAGCAAGACCGTAATTTTTCGCAAATATTAAAAAATAACAGAGATGAAGTTGCGGATAACAAAAATAAGTTCTCCGCAACTATGTCCCGTTTTGGTGTGATCCAAAGCACTACGGAGGAGGTGGCCAAGCTATCAAAACAAAATCTAGAGAACATAACCGGGGCAAACTCGTACGCTTGGATAATCCCGCAGGTTCAAGACCTATCATACCCGTCACGGGTACCATTGGTAATACATAACTACGGTCCGCATACACTAACTGGAGTTACCGCGCGTATATTTGATATGGCGGCTTTTGAAAGCGATAATTTGGTTTCCGATGTGCTGAAGCAAGAGTATGACGTCCCAAATATCGAAATCGGAACTCTACTTTCGGGACAGTCAAGGCCAGTACCATATTCGATACCTTCCTTTGTGATGAACTCAAAGGGCACTCATATGTACAGGCTAGCAATAACGTCTCAGAGCGGTGAGATCTATGAGGTGTTGCAATTCAGAATAAACCCTAAACTGGCCAATGCCCTGGCTTACCAAGCCGTAGTCCGTGTTCGTGAACAGCCGCTACCAAATGGTAAATTTACAATGCCGCGGTTATTAGAGCAGACAGGATGGTCAGATGAAGAATTCAAGAATAGCAAAACACCCTATTTCGATTCTAGAAAATCAACTCGGCGATGAGATCTTTCTCTTTAATAATAACGGAACGATTGTTCGGCTCGAAGCTTTTCGAATTTGCGATATCTCGGAGGCTTTCGGTGGCCTTTCCGGCCTTTCTTCCCTTGCCTTGTCTTTTAGTTTGGGTCTGGAACGCGGGGTCAAAGACCTTAAATCCCCAGATTTGGCGATTTTTCGATTCCCTTTCACACCCACCACCCCTTTCATTTCAGGACTTTGCGCTAGAAAGTATTCTTTCTCTGAAAGGATTCACCACTCTTCAATGATGGACCTCATTTGCTCTCAAATGACAAATTGTCACAGCCCAAGTCCAAGCCTGTCGTGCTTTGGACGAGTCCAGAACTCCATTTCATTTTTCAGCCTTGGAGGATGCGGAAGTTGAAATTTGCTCAGCATAAACCATACTCGGGCAAATTTGTTCGAGATCCATCGGAACCATTTGATAACGCGCTGGACCGAGCGCGTTGATATTTGGGAAGTTCCGCAAGAAGGCCTCAGTCAGCGGGATTAGGGTTCCGGTTAGTTGTTTATAATCAATGGTTTACACATGGGTTCGGGAATCGAGGTCTCTGTCCCCCTCGCCGTGTCCCCCTCGCCGTGTCCCCCTCGCCGGTCCCCCTCGCCGTGTGTCCCCCTCGCCGTGTAGTGCCTCGGTTAGGTTCGTTTCAACGGGTCTGTTTTGTGCTGCTTCAGTTAGGTTCGTTTCAACGGGGTATTTCTGTTCTTCTCCCAAGTTTGGATCAGGACGGATATTAGCGGGTGGCATGTGTGAGTTTATCGATGATTTTGGCGGGCATTCTCCGTCTGGTTTCATTTCAAGGAACAGGATAGCAGACCGGAGTGCGATCAACTCTGTTAAGTGACTTAGAATCAACGATAATCAGCTAGTGAATGGGATTTCCCGGAAGCTGGTTGCCAGTTCCGTCGGCACAAGCTGGCTTGTTAATTGTTTGTGCTGAAAGCCGGTGACCAACTTCCTTTCGGATTGTGTCCCGAAAACTGTACTTCGGTGGCGCTTCCATACTGTTGTTCAATCCTCAGCTTCCGATACTCTGCTCCTTCAGGCTCTTCTTGTGTGAGAATCCCGCCTATTATCCAGGTTCATAATTCATGAGCCGAGCCGTACCCCTATGATTACTGGCCGCGTGCGAGGTAAGCTAAGGTTTGGATTCGGCAAGAACGTGAGCACCTCAAAGTATTTCCGATCAATGACGCCCACTGAGAGCGGGTTGCCCTCTATAGGACCGAACAAACGCATGCTTGGGGCGTTGCCGTCTGAAACGTACTCATCCGATGGAACATTCGGTCCGGGGACCGGTGGAATATCGGTTTCGCCCAATTCCCCTTGGCACATACCGCAACATCGGCGGCCCCGAGGGATGGGTAGAGGTTCAACCGGGCCAAGTAAAGATTGGGTTTTTGGGATTGATAGCGGCGGACTCCATGTCCATTTTCTCTCTACCCGCTTGGATCCTCAAAATACCCAAAGGCACGCATTCGTTGAACCTTTAACAATGATTACGCTTTTGGAATACAACACTTCCCTTGCAGCAACTCAAGGACATTGGAGGCGCGCTTGGCCGCAGGACCTCGCTTAAGGGCTTATTTGGCGCTTGAACGTGCCATGGTCGACCTCGACGATGCCGATGATCCGGTTGGGGACGAGTTACGTGATCGCATGGATCCAATTTGGCTAATGCTCTCACAAGAGGATCTCGATGCGCTTGATGCGCGCACCGGTGATCCATCTTCGTTCGCAGGCACAATTCCCCGGCGAGATTTGACAGTCCGCAGCCAAGTCCGCGACCTTTTCCGGAGTGCTGCATGATTCGTATTGTTCCCACTGGAGATATCGGGTTCGATGTGATCCTGGGTGGTGGCTGGCGACTCATAGAGCGGATACCGCAGCGGGAATCGGCCACTGTTGTGCTCCGTGGAGGACCTGGCACTGGTAAAACTTTGCTGTCGGTAGACGTTGCCCTGGCCCTCGCAAAAGCCCTGAATGGTGATGTGGTGGTGGCATGCGTGGAGATATTGCCGAGTGAATATTTAGCGCAAATAGAGGCCGGTAGATCTGAATTAGTGGCAAACAATTTGGGTGACGTGGAGGAGCCGACAGTTATGACTCTGCCACAGACCCAACCCGTTTCAGAATTTAAAGTTCCTCGCGTCTTTTGTGGTCTTTTACCAGAACTGAACGACACTGAGCCTGACCTTGTGGCAGCGTTGGAATCAATGCAAAGGGAGGTTCAGGCACTTAATGGGAAGCCAAAGGTTTTTGTTGTAGACTCTCTCATTGCAGGTTATGGCCTTGGACCATCATCGCCCCGTCAAAACGTTGATGCCGTTATGAAATTTGCTGCGCGAGAGGGGCTCGCGTTGATCCTATGCGAAGAGACGGCTAATGATACGCCATCCGCGTGGGAATTTGCAGCCGACACGGTCTTGGCACTAGAACATGATCGCGAGGGAGGGCGCAAGATTTTTGTTCAAAAGCATCGATACGGCGCATCTGCAACCGGAGTGCATCAACTTGAGATCCGGGGAGAGAGCCAACCTCGAGTGTACCCTCGGCCAGACGCATGGCTTAGTGGGCATAGCATCAAGTCGACGCTAGGTGGATATGGTTGGAGTTTTGTGCATGGCCCAGGTTCATCACCGTTGCGCTGGATCGACGGTCTGGGACCTGAAGCGCCTGTAGACCACTACGGTTCGTTTGTAGTTGTTTCTGGCTACAATCTTGAAGTTGCCCGCAAACTTGCTTTCGGCCTTGTCCCTGAGACGGCGGAATCCGAATGCGACATTCTAATTGACATAGACCCCTTGCGGTTTACATCTGGCGAATGGCTCTGGCCCATGCATAAGGTTTCTGGCTACGATCTTCCTGCAGCCGCAGGTGCCAAAGCCGCGATCTGTGGACTCGTTGAGTATCTTGGTCGAAACTTGTTCCCCAGAAATGCTGCAACGCGACCCCGGCGCATTATCATCGGGGACTTAGCCACCCTTTCCGCATTCACCGACCAAGCTTCGTGGGCAGAGGGCATCGCTGCGGTCGCCGCACTAGTCGCAAAAATTGGTTGGGGAATTCCGGTTATCGCCTATGACAGCCGCTATTCGACTGATAAGGGAAGTCTTGGAGCTCTTCGCCGGCGGGCTGATCTCATAATTGATGCTAATGGTAAGTCGGTGGGTGTTACTTCTCTCCGAGATGGAACAGTTTATAACTTCAGTCTTAATGAGAGCATTTACGATCCGTGGAAGAAGGCATTAACCAAACTTCCACGCGCGCGAGGCTGAAGGAAAATGGATAGGCAACAGCTTCCATCTCATTTGCTGTGAATAAAGCGGCCAAACACGGGGTCCAAACACGGGGGCAGAGACCGGTCTCTGCCCCCCTCGCTCTGTCCCCCTCGCTGTGTATCTACAACGACTTGTATTTCACTTTTAGCATAGGGTTACAGACCTCACATAATCTAAGAGATCAGCAAATCCTAATGGTGCGCGATAGTCAACGACAAGGTGAAGTCTTGACGATATCCTGGTTCAAGGCAGCAAATGAAACGCAAGGTTTACATTGAAACAAGTGTGGCGAGCTATTTGACGGCGCGTCCCAGCAGAGACTTGGTGGTCGCCGCTCACCAGCAACTGACGGCGGAGTGGTGGGCAAAGCACCGTCGGCGATTTGACGTTTACATTTCGGAAATTGTACTGCGTGAAGCAGCAAAAGGCGATGAGTCGGCTGCGACCAAGCGCTTAGCTGAGTTGGATGGAATGGAAGTGCTTACGTTGGATGAAGACGCCCGCTTGTTAGCCCGGCTATTTGTGGAGCGTGGATTGATTCCGAAAAAGGCTCTTGAGGACGCCTTGCACGTTACGGTGGCCACGGCCCAAGGTATGGACTTCTTGTTGACATGGAACTGCCGACACATCGCAAACGCTGAAGTGGTTGAGCGGCTGGAAGCTGTCTGCCTAGCACTGGGATACCGTATGCCCACCCTTTGCACTCCAGAGCAGTTGATGGGAGACTGAGGATATGGAAGATCACATCGTAGAAGAGGTTCGGCGGATTCGCGAAGAGCACGCGGCGCAATTCAATTACGACATTGATGCGATTTTTGAAGATTACAAACGCCTGGAAGCGGAAAGCAAGCGACAGCATGTTTCTTTCGGTCCGCGCCGGATCGAAAAACCGATGCCCATCGCTGGAGTACATTCAGCGATCACCTGACTCAAGTTCAATTTGCAAAAATTTAATGTTTGCGTAAGTGATCACTTAGCCATGAACATCCGCAGGCCCCCTCGCTGCTGTCCCAGCTTCCGACATCTTTGTCCCTTCAGGCTCATCTTGTGTGAGAATCGATCTCCGCTCCAGGCTCATCTTGCATGAGACAAGATTGGGGTTTGAAGTCCAGCAGATCACCCAGTACAATAGACGAGGAAAGTTACCGCATTCCTAGTCGGCATCCATTGCCGGGAATTTCAAATGAGGAGAATTATGAGATCACTATTTTTTGTTCTGCTATGCGCATTGCCCCTGGCGGCACAACAACCGCCCGCCGCACGCCAGCCCATGTCGTTCTTTGTAACCAGCGTTGGACTGGGCAACGGTGCGAACTTAGGCGGCTTGGCCGGTGCCGATAAGCATTGTCAACAATTGGCCACTGCGGCCGGCGCAGGCAGCCGAACCTGGCACGCTTACTTGAGCACCAGTGCGATGGATGGGAAACCGGCAGTGAATGCCCGTGACCGCATTGGGCAAGGCCCGTGGTTCAACGCGAAAGGTGCACGTGTGGCTCAGAATTTGGCCGATTTGCATGGCGACACATTGGAACAAGCGCGCTTCGGCAACACCTTAACCAAAGCCACCGCGCTGACTGAAAAAGGTGAAGCCGTGAAAGGTATTGGCGATACTCCCAATCAGCACGACATCTTAACCGGCAGCCAGACCGATGGCCGGGCATATACCGATGCAGCCGACCATACCTGCAAGAATTGGACCAGCAATGGCGAAGGTACAGCACAGTTAGGGCATCACGACCGCACTGGCGGACCGGGCACGTCGTGGAATGCAGTGCACGCATCGCGCGGATGCAGTCAGGAAAATCTGGTGTCAACAGGTGGCGCTGGTTACTTTTATTGCTTTGCCGGTGCAAACTAAGTGACCACGCTATATACCACTTAGGCAATGCCTCTTCGGCATCGTCCCAAGCTAGAAACAACTTCTTTGGTAGATCGCCTCCGGAGCGATGTGACTAAGTCGTAGAGCGTCCAGTCACATATATCCAAGTTACAGCTTCACCGAAAACACTGCCGGGCCCAGCACATCGAAACGCGGTGTAATTCCCAAGCCTGGTTCTGCCGAAGCTGCTAATCGTCCATTGCGCCTCTGCGGTGCTCCCTCGGCGATGCTCACTGAGCCATAGCTGTTGAAATCTGTCGCGGTGAACAGGAACTCTGGGGGCGTACTATGCGCCAAGTGCGCAATGGCTGCGGTGATAATATCGCCGCCCCAGGTATCCTCAATCGTCATGGCAATGCCCAGCGAAACGCACAGATCGCGAATTTGCCGAGCCTTGGTCAGGCCACCCACCTTACTGATTTTGAGATTAATCACATCCATGGCCTGATCGGAAACGCCGCGCAACACCATGCCCAGATCGTCGATCACTTCATCCAGCACAAACGGTCGATCAGTGTGACGCCTTACCGCGAGACACTCCTCATAAGAAAGGCACGGTTGTTCAATGTAGACATTCACGTCACGAACCGCGTGCACCACACGAATCGCCTCATGCTGACGCCACCCGGTGTTGGCATCGGCAACCAGCACGTCGGCGGGCAGCATCTCCGCAGAAACGGCATAAATCCGTTCGATATCGACATCGGGATTTCCGCCGACTTTCAACTGGAACTTGGTATAGCCTTCGGCGCGATACCCGGCGACGTTCGCGGCCATGCGCTGCGGCGTGTCCTGCGAGATGGCGCGGTACAAAGGAAAGTCATCGCCAAAGCACCCGCCCAGCAAGGTTGCCACGGGAAGCCCACTGGCTTTTCCAAGGATGTCCCAACAGGCCATATCAATCGCCGATTTCACATAGGGATGACCACGCATCAACTGGTCCATACGACGATTGAGGTTCCCCAACTCAATGGGATTCCAGCCGAGCAGGCCCGGTGCCAACTCCGCGAGTCCCGTTCGAGCGCCGTTTGCGTAAGCGGCAAGGTAGGCGGATCCAAGGGGGCAAACTTCTCCAAAGCCCGTGATTCCCGCATCCGTTTCAATGGCGACTACGGTTGAATCAAAGACGGCGACCGAGTTGCCACCGGACCATTTGTAAGTGCCTTCGAGGAGAGGAAGATCAACTTGATAGTAAGTGATGCGAGTAATTTTCATGCAGGGTTATTTCAGTATAAATGGAAAGCCCGCTAGGATCGGAGGGTGAGTGAATATGGTACTCAAGACTGAATACTCCGGTTAGTTTTTGTCCTTAGAGGTTTGCGCATGTGTTCGGGAAATGGCGATTTTTTCCCCGCACTAGCCTTGATTTCCTTCACTCCCGCCAACACTTCCTGCCAGATGTCACGTTCGGACTCGAACTTGGCGAGTGCACGGCCTGTCAATTTCTTAGTCATTGCTGAACGCCTCCTTTGGTCTCTTGAGAATGTTACCAACCAAAACTCCCTCCTAACATAACGCACATCGCGACCCCATATAAGCTTTTGCACACGGCCCTAGGAATTATCCGTAATGCATTGAAACTACAATAAATATCATTCCTCCACATCGAAATCTGTAGTACCATCTAAATTCCGGGAATGGCCAATAACTTTCTAAGTTACTGCGTTTTCGGTCTGCCGCTCTTCTTTGGGAGTCTGCTCTTTGGGCAAAAGCCACTGGCAACTAACTTCCAGGAATTGGTATCAGCGACTGACACAAGCTCCGCTGCACGACGTAGCCCAGCTATTGCCCAAACTACGCTCAAAATTGTTA
>JAYWBH010000773.1:0-3026 GCA_043781815.1 Bryobacterales bacterium
AACGATAATGACGAGGCGTCTACTCTGTTGACGCTGGACGCAAAGACAGGGCAGAAGATTTGGGAAGTGAATCGCGAAGAGAGAAGCAATTGGGCCACGCCGTTTGTTTGGGAAAATGCGCAGCGGACAGAAATTGTGACATCGGGAACAGACAAAGTTCGGTCCTATGATTTGGATGGGAAAGTGTTGTGGGAGTTCAAGGGCATGTCCACCATTGTGATCCCCACCCCATTCACGCGCTTCGGGCTGTTGTACATGACTAGCGGCTACGTGCAGGATCAGGAGCGGCCAGTTTATGTGATCAAGCCTGGCGCCAAAGGCGATATTACCGGCAACAAAGATCAGCTTGCCTGGTACAAGCCGCAAGCGGGCCCCTACAACCCTTCGCCGTTGGTTTATGGCGACATCTATTTTACCTTGCTGGACCGTGGCTTCTTCACTGCCCACGATGCCAAGAATGGGGATGAACTTTATGCCAGACAGCGGATTGATGCAACGGCAGGCGCGTTCACCAGTTCGCCGTGGGCCTACAACGGAAAAGTATTTGCCTTAAGCGAGGATGGCGATACGTTTGTGTTGGCTGGTGGGAAGGAATATAAATTGCTGGGTAAGAACTCACTCAATGAAATGTGCATGGCCACTCCAGCGATTTACGATGGTTCACTGTTGATCAGGACTGCGGGGAAGTTATACAGAATTAGCGGGTCAAAGTGACGGCCTTGGTCTGTGTTGCAGACCAAAGCCAAATTGGGGGACGGGATTGAGTGCTTAAGGGCACTTCTTGTTGTATAAAATATTCAATCTGCCCGGCTTTGCTTACGGAACATTCCCAGTCCAATTAGGACGGAGGCCGCAACCAAGTAGGCATCAACCTCGGGGAGGGAGCTGTTGAAAACGGAACTTACCTGACTGCCAAAAGCAGCGGGCAGCAATAGGACTGCCAAAATTGCAAGTGGGATAGCGACGATCTTTCCTGTTCTAATTACTTTCATATTTTTGAGATACAAATGTCTGACCGGATCTTCATTAGTATGCTCGGTGACACGGCCTTACGACTAGCCCTCAAATGAGGGGGTAAGGCGTGGGATGATGAGGGGGGAGACCATAAATTCATGAAATTGACCAGCGGCTTCATATTTGCAGCTATTTTGTCCTGTACCGCGCTGATGGCAGCGGAAACGGCATTGCCCGACCCGTTGCTGGATAGTCCAAAATCATTACAAGGTAAGCAATCGGCAGTTTTTGCAGGTGGATGTTTTTGGTGTACTGAGGCTGTATTTGAATTGATCCGGGGCGTGGACACGGTAATTTCTGGCTATGCCGGGGGCGATAAGAAAACGGCTCATTATGAAATGGTGGGTGAAGGAAGAACCAATCACGCCGAATCTATTCAGATCAACTACGACGCATCGAAGATCAGCTATGGCCAATTGTTGAAGATCTTTTTCGGATCAGCTCACGATCCAACGCAGGTCAATCGTCAAGGTCCAGATTCTGGCAGGCAATATCGTTCCGCTATTTTCTATGTCAATGAAGAACAGAAGAAGATTGCTGAAGCGTATATTGCGCAACTGACCGATGCCCATGTATTTTCCAAGAAGATTGCCACAGAAGTAGCCGCTTTGCCAACCTTTTATCCGGCGGAAGGGTATCATCAGGATTTTGTTAAACTGAATCCGAATCACCCTTACGTTTTGGTGAACTCAGTGCCGAAAGTTCAGAAGACCAAGGCAATGTTTAAGGATTGGATTAAGAAGTAGCTTGTATGACGCGGCTTGGCCTTCCATTGATTTGTCTTTCGTTGGCTGCTTACGCGGCTGACGCTCCGCCGGGGCTTGTTCGTTTAGCGGCAGAGCGCGAATCGAAGACGGAAGACGTGCGGTCAAAATACCTCTACAAACAAGTTGTGCTGTTCCAGGAGATCGGCAAAAGTGGGACGCGTGGTGGAGAGTATCGCGAACAGCGCGAGGTGATATTTTCCCCTGGTGGAGAACGGACGGAACGCATGGTGGGCAAGCCTTGGAATACGCTGGCACTGATTCGGCTGACGGACGAAGATTTTCGTGACATGCGCGAAGTGCAGCCCATGTTGTTGACCAAGGAATCGTTGTGGCTTTATAAAGCGGAATCGCGCGGAGACGAAATTATTGACACCATAGATTGCTGGGTAATTTCCATCAAGCCACGACAGATTTTAGATGGGCAGCGTTTGTTTGAAGGGCTGCTGTGGGTGGATAAATCAGATTATTCCATTATCCGCAGCGAGGGTCGGGCCATGCCCCAGATTTTCAAACGTAAGGAAGAAAATCTGTTCCCTCGCTTCACCACGGTTCGTAAAAAAGTTGAGGGCGGCTTCTGGTTTCCTTCAGTGACTGTTTCCGACGATGTATTGGAATTTTCAGGCGGGTCGGTTCGTCAAAAAATGAAGATCACCTATAGCGATTATCAACGTTTTGGTGCCGAATCTATTGTGAAATACGACGCGGAAACCAAGCCGCAATGAATAGCCAGGGGCTATGTGCGGTTTGCCGGAATGCCCGCGTCATTGAATCGGACAGAGGCAGCCGATTCCTGCAATGCACCTTATCAAAAGAAGATCCAAACTTTGCAAAATACCCCAGGTTGCCGGTATTGCGCTGCACTGGATATGTAAAATCGGCAACATTGGAGAACAGTGAGTCACGTTTGGGATGAATGGATCGCGCCTGGTGCGATATTAGAACTGGTTCGGAATACGGCACCGTTTTTGCCGCAATTACCGGTTGAAGAAAAGCCGCTTGGGGAATTGGGGGAAGGTCCGCAAGGGCATCTACGGATTCTGGCATCTGCCCCGGCGGCACTGCTGAAAGAAGCAACTCCACCCGAAGAACTACTTAACTACTTGGCAGTATGCCTGGCCTCGCATCACGCTACGGTGGCGACTTTTGTCCCTACCGATGTGGATACAAAAATCCGTGGTTTGCTATGGCGCAAAGTGCGGCAGCAGGAAGTGCTGCGTCCGATGATTGACCTGGCTCTGCTGATGG
>JAYWBH010000774.1:0-9177 GCA_043781815.1 Bryobacterales bacterium
TGGACTTCGTCCGGGCGATACCATTTTGGAAGTCAACGATAAGCGCACAACCAACATGTCGGTTTCTGAAGTGGCCGATCTGTTGAAAGGTCAAAAGGGGACCAAGGTACAAGTGGTTGCTGGTCGCGAAGGAAGCGACAAGCCGCTGACCTTCAATATTATTCGTGACGAAATCCCCCGCAAAAGTGTGCAGGACGCCTTCTTTGTGAAGCCCGGTATTCTGCATTTAGACATTGAATCGTTCAACGAAAATACTTCCAAAGAAGTCGAAGAAAATCTGAAGCGCGTCGGCGAACAGAACGTGAAGGGCATGATTTTGGATCTGCGGGAAAATCCAGGCGGACTGCTCAACGAAGGCGTCGCGGTGGCCGGCAGGTTTCTGCAAAACGGTCAAGTGGTGGTATCGCACCGTGGTCGCGCTTCTGCTGAAAAGCCATACCTGGCTCGCAACGGCTCTATTAAACGGGATTACCCGATTGTGGTTCTGGTGAATCGTTACAGCGCATCGGCTGCGGAAATTGTAGCGGGCGCATTGCAGGATCATGATCGTGCAATGATTCTGGGCGAAAATACCTTCGGCAAGGGCCTGGTGCAAACCGTGTTCCCACTGGCGGAAGGCACCGGCCTGGCATTGACCACTGCCAAATACTATACGCCCAGCAACCGGCTGATCCAACGGGATTACTCTTCGTCATCCTTCCTGGATTATTATTACCGCAAGAATGTGGAAACGCAGAACCAGCAGGATGTGGCCATGACCGATAGCGGTCGCAAAGTGTATGGTGGCGGCGGTATTGCTCCTGATGAAAAGTTTGTTCCAGCCAAGCTCAACAAGTTCCAGATTGAGATGCTGCGCAAATATGCTTTCTTCAGCTTCACTGCGAAATTCTTCGCGACTCATGATTCTAAACTGGCACCCGGTTGGGAACTGTCTGAACAAGTGTTCAATGATTTTCATGCCTACCTGGTGAAAGAAAAAGTGGAGTTCACCGAAGCTGACTTTGCTGAGAATAAGGATTGGAGTCAACAGACTCTGAAACGGGAAATCTACCTGACGGCGTATGGTACGGAAGAATCCCGCAAGCTGGGCGTGCAGAATGATCCAATGATCATTAAGGCTACAGAGATTATGCCCAAGGCCAAAGTGCTGTTGGAATCGGCCAAGAAGTTGATTGTGCAGCGGACTGGTGGGGCCCGCGATTAGTTTGAACGATTACGCGCCTTCACCTCAAATTACAGTCCTCGATACAGGTGGGCAGTACACTCACCTGATTGCCCGCAAGGTCCGCGAACTCGGCGTATATGCTGAGGTCCGGACCAGTGAAACTCCGGCAGCGCAACTGGCCGGGCGCAAGGGCATTATCATTTCCGGCGGCCCGGCCAGTGTGTATGAACCGGGCAGCCCCACCATTGATCCAGCAATTTTGCATTATGGCATACCTATGTTGGGCATCTGCTATGGCCAACAACTGATGGCCTATCTGCTGGACGGGACGGTTGAAAAAGGTAGCAAGGGCGAGTATGGTTCCGCTGTATTAACCTTGGGCAATATTGCTAGCCCGCTTCTGAAAGGCTTGCTGCAAACTGAACCTGTCTGGATGAGCCATCGCGATACTGTCTTCAAAGCACCTTCTAATTTCGATGTCCTGGCTTCCACACCCACTTGTAAGATCGCCGCGATTGGGAACGACGCGCAACTCCAATATGGTGTGCAATTCCACCCGGAAGTAGCTCACACTCGCGCTGGAAAAACGCTCCTTGAAAATTTCGTCTTTGGGATTTGTGGTTGCCAGCAGGATTGGGAACCTCGCCATCGCATTCCAGTGGTTGAGGAAAAAATTCGTGAGACTGCCGGGCAGCGCAAGATCTTCTTCTTCGTCAGCGGCGGTGTAGATTCCACCGTAGCTTACACGTTATGCCTGCGCGCGCTGGGGCACGACCGTGTGCACGGCGCCTATGTCGATACGGGCTTGATGCGTGAAGGTGAAACAGAATTTGTCAAAAATGTTTTTGCCGAATTGGGTGCCACCGCCTTTCGCGTGGAAGATGCTCGTGATTTTTTCGTCGATAAATTACAAGGTGTCACCGAACCAGAATTGAAGCGCAAAATCATTGGCGAAGCCTTTGTTGAAATCCAGGATCGCGTGCTCAATTCGGGCCACTATATGGATCAGGATTGGATTCTTGGACAGGGCACCATTTACCCGGACACCATTGAATCTGGCGGAACAGCGAAGGCAGATCTGATCAAGACCCACCATAACCGCGTGGAGGGAATTCAGAAATTGATGGAAGCGGGCCGGATTGTGGAACCGCTTAGTTCGTTCTATAAAGATGAAGTGCGGGAGATCGGTCGTGAACTGGGTTTGCCCGCGGAGTTTCTGGAACGGCATCCGTTCCCAGGGCCAGGGTTGGCCATTCGCTGCCTATGTTCAGATATGGATGCCCCGGTGACGCGCATTCCGGAAGGTTGGGTAGTGCCAGTGCATTCTGTGGGCGTGCAGGGCGATTCCCGCAGCTATCGTCCGGTGCTGGCTGTGGAAAGTTTAGAGCACGAAAGTGCCACTGAGTTGATCAACCAACTGGCAACAGTGAATCGGGTGATTGGGCTGATTGGTTCCCTGGTTCCCATGGCGGAATTATCCGTGCGACGCAGCGGGTTAACCAAAGAACGCTTAGACCGTTTGCGCAATGTGGATGCCATTGTCCGTCGACTCTCCCTGGCCGCCGATTTCGAACGCGAAGTATGGCAATTTCCCATTGTCCTGATTCCACTGGGTACTGCGGAACGTCCTGATGCGGTAGTGCTGCGCCCGATCTTTTCAGTGGACGGCATGACCGCTTCTTCAGTTCCATTGCCAGCGGCACTGCAAGATCAGTTGAAATCGGAACTGCTTGCGGTGGATGGAATTTCCGCAGTGTTTCACGATTTAACCCATAAACCGCCTGCCACCATTGAGTGGGAATAACCTTCGCGGTTGTATGAGAGTAAACTAAAGGCGTGCGGACCCCCTTATTCCTATCTATCGCAATTCTTTCGGTTGCCAGCCTTAACTCGCAACAACCAACTCAGCCGCCAGCGCAACAACCAGCACCGCAACCTGTTTTCCGCACAACCACCCGTCTGATTCAAGTGAACGTGGTGGCTTTGGATAAAAAAGGTAAGCCGGTAACCGATCTTAAAAAAGAAGATTTTACTTTGTTCGATAAGGGTAAACAGCAAACCATCAGCTTGTTCGCCATGGAAAATAAGTCGGAACGTCGACCGCTACCAAAGCTTGGCCCTGGTATGTTCTCCAATTACACCGGTGGATCAACGTCTCCCAACTTAACCGTAATCCTCATTGATTCGTTGAACACGCAATGGGGCGATCAATCGGCAGCCCGTTTGAAAATCATTAAATTTCTGGAGCAGATTAAGCCGGAAGATAGAGTGTCGCTGATGGTCCTGGGGCGGCAATTAAAGGTACTCCACAGCTTCACGGACGATCGTCAAAGCCTGCTGAATTCACTTAAGAAATGGGGTGGCCGTCAGGAAGTGGGCGGCGTGGAATCTCCAGAATCCAGCGAAATGGACGATATTTTTGGGGGAGAAAGTGGGGCTGGTTTAATGGCTGCGGATTTCAAACAATCGCGGCGCATCATTGATTCGCTGGCTGCCATGGAAGCCGTTGGAAATTACCTGGCGGGCAGTCCTGGCCGCAAGAATCTGATCTGGGTATCGGGTGGATTCCCATTGCAGGTTGGATTTCCGCAAATCCGTTCCGCCCCGGTGATGACCTCAGCCAGTTCTCGCGGAGTACCAAGCATAGGACCTTCCGTACCAAGGATGGGCCCTGGTCCGCCGCGCGATCAGCGCACGTTCACCGACGAAGTGGACAAAGCCATGAAGGTGCTGAACAACGCCAATGTTGCCGTTTATCCGGTGGACGCCCGCGGATTAACCATTGATACGAATGCCCATGAAGAGATCGGCACCATGCAGGAGTTTGCATCGCGCACTGGGGGTAAGGCGTTTTTTAATCGTAACGATTTAGACACGGCTATCCGTCAAGTGATGGAAGAAACTGAGGTCACCTATACGCTGGCTTTTTACCCGACAGGGGATAAGGCTGACGGGCAACTGCACGATTTGAAAGTGAAGGTTTCGCGCCCAGGCGTATCGATCCGTAGTCGCAAGGGCTATGTAGCATCGCGACCGGAAGACAATGAGAAATCGCGCGAACAACAGTTGACGTATGCGGTACACAGTCCCATTGAAGCAACCGGAATCGTGATCATCGCAAGGGTTGTAATGAAGGAAGGCAAAGTGCAGATGCTGCTCATTGTGGACCCGAACGGTGTCAACATGGAGCAGGAAAAAGATAAAGACGGCAAGGATCGTTGGAAAGGCCGTGTCGATATTCTAATCATGCAGCGCGACAAAGCAGGCAACGATTTGGGGGCCACCAAAGATACATTGGACATGTATTTGTTGAAGGAAACCTATGGAAAGATGATGAGCAGCGGGCTGAGGTATACCAAAGAAATCGTACCGACGTCGGGGGCGGAATTCTTACGAATCATTGTTCGCGATGCGACATCCACATTGGCCGGGTCAGTTACTGCAAAGTGGTAGCAGGGTGCGTTGTAACCCTTGATTGATTAGCCGCACGGGTGGGATGACTTAGTTTTCGTCACGATAGCAATCGGCTCAGAGTTCCTCCAAGCAGATTAGCTGTTACGATTCCGCCCGCCATGTGGCATAATTGCCAGAAAGCGGAGGAATTTAGCAATGAATTGGAAATACAGCTTGCTGCATGCCACTATCCTGGTTCCCATCCTGTTTCAGGGCCAAGCGGCAGCGCAGCCGACCATTGCTACCAAAGCGGAAGCAATACTTAAGAAACGATGCTTCGTGTGTCATGGTCTGGGCGGTGTGTCGGTAAACACTGTATACGTTCTGGACCGCGACCGTCTGCTTAGCACAAAGACAATTGTTCCCGGCGACCGGAATTCTCTTCTGCTGCAAGTGATAGAGACGGGGCGAATGCCACCCCCACCACCAAAGGATTTCCCTCCACTGATCGAAGCAGAAAAAGCCGTCATCCGCGAATGGATTTCAGCCGGAGCACCTAACTGGACCGCAGCATCCGCCCCAAAGCTAACCCGAACTTTCCTGCGAAACGATCAGATCACCAAAATCATCCGCCGCGATCTGGAATCAGCCGGCGAGCGGGACCGTCAATTCCTGCGCTACTACAGCATCGCCCACCTTTATAACGCGGGCGTGCCGGAGGCTGAATTGAATGGCTATCGAACCGGGCTATCTAAGTTACTCAACAGTCTTTCGTGGAGTCGGGAAATTGCTGTTCCCGTGGCGGTGGATCCAGCGAAAACAATTTTACGAATCGACTTGCGAGACCTTAACTGGACAGTCGCCACCTGGAAGCAGGTCGTAGATGCCTATCCTTACGGAATTGAAGCGATCACCCCCGACCTGAATGCCATCAAGATGCTTTCTGGCGCAACAATAAGTTATGTCCGTGCGGATTGGTTTGTGGCCGAAGCATCCGTACCACCGCTCTATAACGGTATCCTTCGCCTACCCACTACTGTGCAGGAACTGGAACGAATGCTTGGTGTTGATGTTGACCGCGACATTGCCGAGGAAAAGAATATTGCGCGAGGCGGTGTCCGCAAAAGCGGAGTATCGCGGAATAATCGTGTGGTAGAACGCCACACGTCCTCTTATGGTGCCTATTGGAGAAGCTATGATTTTAGCGCCAACACCGGCAAACAGAACATTTTTGAAAATCCGCTTGATTTTTCCGCCGCAGGTGGCGAGATCATCTTCAACCTGCCAAACGGTATGCAAGCTTATTTTCTGACAACCGGCGATGGTAAGTCGCTTGACAAAGGCCCGGTCACCATCGTGTTTGACAAGAACAATCCGGATTCGCCAGAGGTTTTTAATGGCCGGTCCTGCATGAGTTGCCACTATGCCGGCATGAAAAACTTCAACGATGAAGTGCGCCCCATGTTGGACGCCGCTGGCGGTGCCGTGTTTGATCGCAACAAAGCATTGGCCATTTATCCGAAACAAGACAGGTTAGATGGATATTTGAAGCAAGATGCTTCCCGCTTCGAAACCGCTGTTCGCAATTCAGGCGGAGAGATCAGCATCGATTTTCGGACAGAGCCGATTCACGCCCTTTCTGTTAAGTATGCTGCGGAAATTACGCTGGAACTGGCAGCAGCGGAAACGGGTCTAAAGACCGATGAGTTTTCCGAGCGAGTGCGTGTGAACAGGAAATTGCAAGAACGCAGCCTTGGCCAACTTTTGTCAGCAAATGGCGGAGTGAAAAGGGATCTTTGGGAAGAGATTTTTAAGGAAGTTCTGGTTGGCGTATCTGATACTTCCTTGCAATTTGCAACCGTTGCAACGAACTCTTACAGAGAACCGGCTGCTGCGCCTCCCGCGCCCCGAGCCACCGTTCAACGCACTGACACAAGCAGCCCGCGCCGAAATCCGAAGGACGGTTTACGCTACGTGTGGATTCCGCCGGGTACTTTCCAAATGGGATGCTCCCCAGGCGATGAAGAATGCTCCGACCCGGAAAAGCCATCGAAGTACGTGACGCTTACCAAAGGCTATTGGCTAGGCGAGACGGAAGTTACGCAAGCGGCCTATGAAAAAGTAACAGGTAGTAATCCGAGTAACTTCAAGGGTGCCGATTTGCCGGTGGAGTCTGTGAACTGGAACCAGGCCAAATCCTACTGCGAGGCAATTGGTGGAAGGCTGCCCACTGAGGCCGAATGGGAATACGCGGCGCGAGGCGGCAATTCATCGTCGCGGTATGGGGCTGTTGACCAAGTGGGTTGGTACGAAGACAACAGTGGCAAGAAAACTAATCCTGTAAAGGGCAAGAGGCCGAACAGCTACGGGTTGTTCGATATGTTGGGGAACGTTTATGAGTGGACCAACGATTGGTTCGCTGAGGGCTTGCAAGGCGGAACTAATCCGACAGGTGCTTCCAGTGGTCAGTATAAAGTACTGCGGGGCGGTTCTTGGTACAACGTTACCAGGGGCCTGCGGGCGTCGTACCGTCTCAGGTTCGGAGCGTCGGACCAGAATGACTTACTGGGGTTCCGGTGTGGGTGGGAGTAACATCCATTTACTCTTTTCTTTTTTCCTTTTACTCTTCGCGTTTGTTTTTTGGCGGCGAAGCCGCACGGAAAAAATTTTCAGCTTCCACTCCCTTGCTGCGCTATGCTGATCTACGGAACAGAATCAGAAACTGCGGGGCGGTTCTTGGAACAACAATACCAGGAACCTGCGGGCGTCGAACCGTAACAGGAACGAAGCAACGAACCAGAATAACAAACTGGGGTTCCGGTGTGGGTGGGATGCAGGGCACCCTTAAGGTGTGGGCCAGAGTTGCCGTGACTAATCCTCCGGCAAGCGTGCCTCCTTGCTTCCGGGTTCTGGTCCAGGCCTTATGCTGTATTAAGGCCAAACATACAACCGAAGGCCGGTTTTGATGGCTTTTGGCCAAGGTGGGGAAATGTGATCCGCCTCCACACATCGCCATGCCCCTGGGAGGAAGCAGCACCCCAGGTTCCACATATACGAAGCGTACATCGCACCCACAAGCCTTGCCTAACGTATATACATTTGTATAGGTTGGGCTATTATGGTTTTACAGGTCAGCGGGTTCGATTTGGATGACGGGAACCGAGCAAAGTGTCAGAAGCATGGCCTTTCCATCGAACAGATCGAAACGTTTTTTGCCAACAATCCTCGCACTGCGCCACTCATCAGATGAGGATCGTTTTATTGCCATTGGGAGAATAGCAGGACGGCCCGTTTTCGTGGGGTTCACCATACGGGCCCAAAAGAATCACCGTTTCATCCGCCCTGTGACGGCGCAATTCATGCACGCAAAGGAGGTTGCCGCTTATGAAAAAGAAAGTTCCGCACCTGAAAACGGATAAGCAAGCCGAAGCCTTTTTGGCTCAAGACCTGTCCGGCCTCGATTTCTCACAGTTCAAACCGGCAAAGTTTGAATTCGAGAAAAAGGACGACCAAATTAACATGCGAGTGCCGAAGCCATTGCTAGCAGCAGTAAAAGAGCGTGCAAAAGCGCGTGGCATTCCCAGCTTCGCTCATGAGGACGGTTGCCAGTCGGGAAGACCGGCGGAGATTGGTGCGATCAAGTTATAAAATCGGGTAGTAGAACCTTGCGGCCCCCTACCCGATTTCACCACCCTACGCCCCGTTAGCGTATTTATACGTTCCTGAATTACAGGTGAAGAAAACCTAAAGATGAATCAACGTCAAACCAGGAATGCGGCCAAAATCCCGTGCGTTGCCTGTGCCAATTGCGTAGCCAAGCTCCAGTGCGGAGGCCCCAATCATCAAATCCCCAAACGGAAGATTGATCCCTTTGGCCGCTTGTTCCCCGCCGATGCGAGCTACGATTTCTGCTGTTCTCTCCGTTATCGGGTAAATGGGAATAGTAGCTTTAACCTGAATTCCGAAGTGAGTGGGATAGGCCTCCGGCCTGTCCTATCCTACATCTGAATGCTGCCGCTTTATGACATTTTCTAGGGCCTGAAAAGGACAGGCAAGGATGCCAGGCGATTCCGCCTGCCAAGTCCGCTAGCGGACTTTCTTCACACCTTCAAGTGCCTGGAAAACTTACTGAAAGTGGGGAAACTATATGGCATTGGGCGGTTTCGCCTGCCGCGGACTTTCGCAATCAATCTGCCAACCACATCCTAGCTCAGCGCGAACAAATCCGCCACAATCTTTCCGATTTCCATGAAGCGTTTCAGCTCTGCGGGTTTTTGAAAATATCGGTTGGCCCCTAATGCCATACAGCGTTCCCAATCCCTAGGTGAATCGGAAGAGGTCATCATGATCACTGGCGTGCCACTTAGATGCGTGAGGCTGCGCAGTCGGGCCAGCACTTCTGCACCGTCACGACGGGGAAGATTTAAATCCAACAGCATTAAATCTAAAGTTTCACCGCTTGCTTCTGACTTGTCCAACATTTGAATGGCTTCTTCGCCATCCTTCACAACGGTTAAGGTGAACGAATCCAGCGGTCCTTTCAAATGCTCATTCAATGCTCGTCGAACAAGGAACACGTCCCCCGGATTATCTTCGGCAAGAATAATCTTCCAATCCTT
>JAYWBH010000775.1:0-3016 GCA_043781815.1 Bryobacterales bacterium
CCCATTGCCTGCCGTGCCCGTGGATTTCGATGTTTCAAACGGCTATGCCGTAATTAGCTTTGGCCCGGCGGCCCTGCCCGTTCTGATCCATTTGGAACAAGGAAAAATTATCAATCAATTAGCAGGGGCAGGGCAGTATTCCATTGTTCGTTTCCAATCGAATGGAAAAGCGGTCATGGCCGGTGATCCGTCGAACAAATTGCTGACCATATTTTCCGTTCCTGATGGGGGCATTTACAGCCATTTGCAACTGGCCGTTCGTCCCGATTACTGGTGTTTCAAGAACGATGGTGGGCAGTTATTTTTGGCTGGTGAAGGTTCCGATACACTGGCAATTGTCTATCCATACCGGACTGAAGTCGCCGAGACGATTCTGGCCGGTCACGCCCCCCGCGGCATGACTACAGTGACCACGCCAGAAGTAGATTACCTGTTCATGGCCAGCCCGCAAACAGGGGACGTGACCATTATGAATATTGCCACCCACAAAGTGATTGCAGTGGTGGCAGTGGGTAAGAATCCAGGTTTTCTGATGGCTACTCCAGACAATGAATTCGTGCTGATATTGAATCAGGATTCAGGCGACATGGCTGTGATTCGGGTGAAGTCGATTACACGGAATCGGGCAAAGCTGGCACCGCTGTTTAATCTGATCCCAGTAGGGTCCAAGCCAGTGGCCGCAGTCGTGCAACGGGTATAGGCTGTCCCTTCCCAGGATTTGAGAATTTTATGTCGCCTGCTGAAGAACTAGTTCAAATCGTCGATGAACAGAATCGGCCCACAAGCGTTGTCCCTCGCCGTCAGATGAGGCGGCAGCGCTTGTTGCATCGGTGTACCTATGTATTCGTATTCAACTCAAAAGGGGAGCTGTTTATCCAACAGCGCACTCTGACCAAAGATATCTATCCAGGCTTTCTGGATCTGGCTGCAGGAGGGGTCACACTTGCTGGGGAAAGCTACGATTCCGGGGCTGTACGTGAACTGGCTGAAGAATTAGGAATCACTGGAGTAGCTTTGAAAAGTCAAGGAGTCCTGTACTTTGAAGACAAACTTTCCCGAGTCTTTGGTGCTATCTATTCGTGCCAATGGGATGGCCCCATGAGCTTTCAGCCGGAAGAAGTTGTGGGCGGATATTTCGTAAACGTCGCCGAAGTGTTTCGGATGGAAGAACGTGGCGAACAAATAACTCCCGATTCGTTGCAGGCGTTCCGTTATTGGGCGGTGCCAACGTAGATCATTGGGCGTCCCAGCGTTTTCTCCCGAATCGTAATCCGTTTACCGGCTCGCGTGACTGCGGCTGTTCCTGAATATTGACTGGGAACACGCGTCAAAAACATTGTGTAACTGCGTGTCTGCGATTCGCCTGCATCCAGATAGGCATACAGCGAACGGTTGAAAATTGTACCCTTCTTTACCAAAACAGGATAAGGCTGGTGCAGTCCTGTAGTGCCGAATTCCAGGCCTCTTGCAGCAGGCTTGCCATCTTTCACATCTCGCCAAACGTTGAACCAGGGATAGTCTTTAGTGCTCCACAGGTAGCCCACCAACAACTGTTTCGACGCGGTAGTGGCCGTGGTCCATCCCATGTCCGCGTCTACTACGTAAGATACAACGTTAGGATTCGGATCATTGGTCAACTGGCTGACATCTACAGTCTTCTTTTCACTACGGGCCATGGGCCAGCGTTCAGCCATCTCTTCCGGTTCAGGCATGGGTGCCCATTGCGGAAATCCTTCTCCAGCGTTTGCATTTACAATGGTGGTTTCATCAAGGAATGGCGGGGCAATAGACGGATGTTGAACCCAATTGAAAATTCGTCCCAGCGGATTACGATTGGTCACAGTTTCAGAAACTTCAACCAATGCCGAACCGGGCACAATACGAGCGGTGCGCACGATCGCTAATTTGGCCAGAGGCAAATCGGCAGACATCGTAACCTCAAATTCCGATTTGCTCAGCACCTTCCACAAAACTTTGGAAGCTTCCCCGTGAAAGGGCATGCCGTTGGCTTTTTCAGCATCGGAAGGAGCACCCCAGCGATCCAGACACAGAAAATGACCCCGAGGTCTGGCCTCGCCTTCTGCACCCTTCTGTTCCCAAGTAAATGGGTTGAGGGCCAGGCCCTTTAACTCGAATCCGGTGATGCCACCGCCGAGTAGATCAATCGTTAAATGTGCTGTTCCAGAGTCAAGGATTACAGAAGGTCGCTCGGCTTGGGAGGTGCCAGCAAATAAACAAGCGCATAGTAATAATCGGAAAGTTGTATACAGCAAAGTTTAGAAGGTTGCCCTGACTTCTTCGCCCTCTTTGAGGCCGGAAAGAATGGAAGTGTGGGTATCGTTACGCATGCCCAGTGCCACTTCGCGAGTTTCAAAACCATTGGCAGTTTTAACGGCAACATAGCCCTTTGCGTTTTCCAGCTTGACCGCCCCCAGCGGGACAACCACTTTGCCATCCTGCTTGCCAAGAACTACGTCGGCGGCAGCGGAAAGATCGGGAATCAATTGCGGGTCAGAACCGGTGATCGCAATGCGTAGCGGCACGTTCCGAATAAAATAATTTTGGCGCCAACCACCAACCGCAATGGGTGTAATGGAATAGACTGCGGCAGGGAAGGATTTGCTGGAGAACGCATCTAAAGTGACCGTGGCTTTTTGGCCAATACGAAAACGTTCACTTTCGGCTTGATTGATTTTGGCTTCCACGGTCATGGTAGCGGTGTTCACTACTTTCATGAATGGCTGGCCTGGGGAAACCTGGTCTCCTAATTCAATCTGCCGCATGGAACTGCCGCCCCAAACACTGGAATAGACAAGCAAGCCATCAATCGGAGCATGGATGATGAATCGTTCCAAGTCCACCTGATGCCGACCGTAATGTCTTTTATGGCGTTCCAAGGTAAGCTTCAAAATCCCCAAATTCGCAGCATCGGACTTCTTCTTGTTTTCAATGTCGCCCAACAACTGGGTGTAGCGGGCGGTGGCTTCATCGAAGGCCAATGACAATAATTGTCGTT
>JAYWBH010000776.1:0-3012 GCA_043781815.1 Bryobacterales bacterium
GCGTTTGCGGTTGAAAGATCGCAATCCCCGGCTGAACGAAATGATTGACGAAATCGAAGAGATGACGTCGCGTCAGATCGCAGTGCTGGAAAAGATCACTGAAGAGAAAACGGCGAAGTTGCGTAAAGGCGATGAACTGCCTCCTGGCGTTATCAAGCTGGTGAAGGTTTACATCGCGATGAAGCGCAAGCTGAGCGTTGGCGATAAGATGGCGGGTCGTCACGGGAATAAGGGTGTAATTGCCCGTATTGTTCCTGAAGAAGACATGCCCCACTTAGCTGACGGCACACCGGTGGAAATTGTACTGAATCCGTTGGGCGTTCCTTCTCGTATGAACGTCGGACAGATTTTGGAGACCCATTTAGGTTGGGCTGCCAAATTCCTTGGCTTCCACTTTGCCACTCCGGTATTTGACGGCGCAACTGAAGCTGACATAAAAGCCATGCTGGCCCGGGCAGAGCTGCCAAGCTCCGGCAAGGTCCGGTTGATTGATGGCATGTCGGGAATCTGGTTTGAACAGCCAGTGACGGTGGGCTACATCTATATGTTGAAGCTGTCCCATCTGGTTGATGATAAGATCCACGCTCGTTCTATTGGACCGTATTCGTTGATTACGCAGCAGCCCCTGGGCGGCAAGGCGCAATTCGGCGGACAGCGCTTCGGAGAAATGGAAGTTTGGGCTTTGGAAGCCTACGGCGCTGCGTATGTGTTGCAGGAATTGTTAACCGCGAAGTCCGATGACGTTTACGGACGCGCGAAAATTTACGAAGCAATTGTGAAAGGCGAGGCTGCGGCCGAACCGGGTGTGCCCGAGTCGTTTAACGTGCTTATCCGCGAACTGCAATCTTTGTGCCTTGATGTTGAATTAATGAAAAAGCCCCGCGAAGTGATTGACACTGCGCTGGCGGCTGACTAAGGAGGAGGTTAAGCGATGATGTATAGATCTTCCCCATATGATCGCGCGAATCTAATTGCGGACTTTGATTCCATTCGGATCAGTCTCGCCTCCCCGGAAAAAATCCGGAGTTGGTCTCACGGTGAAGTAACCAAGCCAGAGACCATTAACTATCGTACGTTCAAACCAGAGCGGGACGGCCTTTTCTGCGCCCGCATCTTTGGACCTATCGCCGATTGGGAATGCTTATGCGGTAAGTACAAACGCATGAAGCATCGCGGCGTAATCTGCGATAAGTGCGGCGTTGAAGTTACCCTTTCCAGGGTCCGCCGGGAACGGTTGGGCCACATTGAACTGGCTAGCCCCTGTTCACATGTTTGGTTTTTCAAGGGATTGCCCAGCCGCATCGGCTATCTGCTTGACATCACTTTACGTGAACTGGAACGTGTTCTTTACTTTGAAGCTTACGTAATTGTTGATCCAGGCGACGTGCAGGAAATTTCAGCCGGTGAAGTGATTACCGACGAACGCAAGCGTCAACTGGACCTGGAATACCCCGGTAAATTCGTCGCCATGATGGGCGCCGAAGGCATTAAAGATCTACTGCGCAAGATGGATGTGGAATCACTGTCCATCATGATTCGCGAGAAGATGAAGACTGAACAATCGGCGCAGAAGAAGCTGAAGTATGCCAAGCGTCTGCGCGTTGCTGAAAGCTTCCGCAAGTCTGCTAACAAGCCGGAATGGATGATCCTCGATGTGATCCCAGTGATCCCGCCGGAACTTCGTCCGCTGGTACCACTGGATGGTGGTCGCTTCGCAACTTCCGATCTTAACGATCTGTATCGTCGCGTCATCAACCGTAACAACCGTTTGAAGAAGTTGATGGAACTGCATGCTCCAGACGTGATTGTTCGTAATGAAAAGCGCATGCTGCAGGAAGCTGTTGACGCCTTGTTTGACAACGGTCGCCGTGGCCGTGTTCTGCGTGGTGCCAACAATCGTCCTCTGAAATCGCTGTCCGATACGCTGAAAGGCAAGCAGGGTCGTTTCCGGCAAAATCTGCTTGGAAAGCGCGTCGATTACTCTGGTCGTTCGGTGATCGTCGTTGGTCCGGAACTGAAACTGAATCAGTGCGGTCTGCCAAAGAAGATGGCTCTGGAACTGTTCAAGCCATTCATTTATCATCGCCTGGAACAGCGTGGTCATTGCACCACCATCAAACAAGCCAAAGAACTGGTTGAACAGCAGGATCCGGTAGTTTGGGACATTCTCGAAGAAGTTATTCGCGATCATCCGATCCTTCTGAATCGCGCGCCAACACTGCATCGATTAGGTATTCAAGCCTTTGAACCAATCCTGGTAGAAGGCAAGGCGATCAAGCTGCATCCGCTGGTTTGTACCGCCTTCAACGCCGATTTCGATGGCGATCAGATGGCCGTCCATATTCCGCTTTCGCCGGAAGCTCAGATTGAAGCAACAACACTGATGCTTTCGTCGAACAATATTCTGTCCCCCGCTCACGGTGCGCCCATCGCGATCCCGTCGCAGGACATGGTTCTTGGTCTCTACTACTTAACCAAAGCAGTTCCTGGCACCAAGGGCGAAGGCAAGAAGTTTGCTTCCATTGATGACGTGTTAATCGCACTTGAAATGGGCGAAGTGGAAACGCTCACCCCCATCAAACTGCGTTACACCGGACCGGTGATGGAACTGGGCAAGGCGTTCGACAGCCAGAACATCATGCACACTGAGCCGGTTCAATACGACAAAGCCGACATGGATACTTCCGTCGGTCGCGTAATTTTGAACGACGTGTTGCCCGATGACATGCCGTTTATCAATGGCCTGTTGAAGAAAAAAGGCCTGACGCAGATGGTGCATTATTGCTACCTGCGCTTTGGTCTGCACGTCACCGTGAAGATGCTGGATGAAGTGAAGGCCCTTGGGTTCCTGTACGCAACCCGAGCCGGAATTTCCATCGGCATTGACGATATGGTGGTTCCGAAGCAGAAAGCCACCCTGGTTAAAGAAGCTGAAAAGGCCGTTATTGAGGTCCAGAATCAGTACCAGGAAGGCGCAATTACCCAGCGCGAACGCTACAACAAAATCATTGA
>JAYWBH010000777.1:0-3009 GCA_043781815.1 Bryobacterales bacterium
AAGGAAAATGCGATTACTGAGGAAATCGTCAAGTGCCATGAGCTGGGTCGGCCAGTGCTGGTGGGCACCGCAAGCGTTGCGGAAAGTGAGCGCCTAAGCATGATGGTGACAAGCCGCGGCGTTCCTCATGCAGTGTTGAATGCCCGTCAAGATGAAGCAGAGGCGCAGATTATTGCGAGCGCAGGTAAGCTTGGTGCTGTTACAATTTCAACCAACATGGCCGGACGCGGCACCGATATCGAGCTGTGGCCAGGCGTTGCCGAACTAGGCGGGCTGTGTGTCATCGGCACCAATCGTCATGAAGCCCGACGCATTGACAATCAACTGAGGGGTCGCGCGGGGCGGCAGGGCGATCCTGGGGAATCGCGATTTTTTATCAGCTATGAAGATGAGCTAATGCAGCGCTACGGATTGGGTGCCGATCATGATGTAGATCATATTCAACGCATCATTGAAGGGCAGAATCTGAATGCCCGGACGATTCTATGGAAGTACGAAGGACTGACTGAATATCAACGCCAACAGTTTCGTGAATGGCGCGATAGTGTATTGGAAGGCGCGTCGGAAGAGCCCCAACGTCGTCGGCTGACTCTTGAAAAAATCGACGAAGCCTGGTCTGATTATCTGGCTCAAGTAACTGGATTGCGCGAAGGAATCCAATGGGTATCCTGGGCTGGGAAGGATCCTTTGAATGAGTATCTGCACCGCGTGACCGATTTTTTTGCAGATATGCCGGAATGGGTGGAAAGTGAAGTGGATCGCCGTTTGGCCGAACCTGAGGTGCAGGAAGAGCCACTGTTCGACCGTGGTTCCACTTGGGTTTATCTGGTTGAGGATCAGCCCTGGGGCACCCTTGGCGCCAGAGCCTTCCGAGGATTAATGCGGCTGATAGGATTGAAAGCCAGTTGATGCGAAGTAGCAAGCGCAGAGAGTGGGACATTTGTGTTGATGAGGATTCGCCGCACGAAAGCTAATAATAGCCGTTCATACAGTGTGAAAAAAGCGCGCGAGGCGGGCTCGCTAAATTGTTGTTATCAGCGTGCATCGGCGTGCATCAGCGGCCATTAATCTCGGCCGCGGATGGACGCAGATGAACGCTGATAACACAACTGCGGGAAAACTAAGTGGGTATTAAGTTCCGCCTACCAGCTCGCTTGCGAGCGAAGTTTTCATTCCCATTCCAAAAAGCTACATGAAATTGGGCCTAAGCAGCTAACCGCTGAATGGTCCAGTAAATTGCCGTACAAGCAATGACCACAGAGGCCGGAATGGCGATCCGGCTGCGGTACCATGTCCGATTGGAAAATTGCCATCCAACCAGCAGGAAGGCCAGGCCGATCACAGAAAGCTGCCCCGCTTCCACTCCTATATTGAACGTCACCAGCGCTGTCATAAATTCAGAACGTGGCAATCCCAGTTCCTTCAGCGCTCCTGCAAACCCCATGCCATGTAGTAATCCGAAGGCGAACACCAACGCCACTCGCCACGGTTTCAGCTCGGAAATAAAAATGTTTTCAATCGCTACATAGGCAATGGAAAGGGCAATCAATGGCTCCACAATCGCTGGCGATACGCTGATCAAACCGTACAAACTTAAACCCAACGTAATGGAATGGGCAACAGTAAATGCGCTGACCTGCAACAGCACGGAGCGGGGTCGGTTGTTGAGCAAATAGATCCCCAGCACGAACAGCATGTGATCCAATCCGTTGGGCATTATGTGTGTGAAACCCAATTTCAGGTACCGCCAGGCAGTGCTCAGCGTGCCCGCAGGTCCAGCAGCAGTTAGTGCGAACGGAGGGCTGGTCTGACCTCCTTCCAGCCATACGGTGGCAGGGTCAGCCGAAGCTGCACTGCGCACGGTAATGGCATAGGATGCAAAGGTCCAGCCATAGCTCCAAGTGAAGCGCTTGGCCGTGGAAGGAATTTCCCCGCTTAAATAGATAGTTGCGACGGGAGCTGATGATGCGTCAATTCCGGGGCCGATGGAATAAGCGATCTCAGGACGGACAACAGCCTCATCAAATATCAACTTCACGCGTTGACGAAACTTCTCGTCGAAACCGGGAAGTAGTGCTTGCAGATGGTCGGCACGAGATTCGGCCACAGGAGTTTGCCCCGATGAAGCCTGCAGTTTCTCAATCAGAGCAGTTGCGTCAGTCACAATTTGCACTGTGTAAGTGCGACCTTCATGAAGCACCACGGACACCCGAGTCGTGCCGATTTCATGCGCGCTAATTGTAAATCCACACAGTAGGAATACAGCAAAAAAGCGCAGCACTATCCGGTTACCTTGCCTCGCAGCTCAAACGTCAACGATGCCCAGAAGCTTGCCCAGTCGGCATTGGAACCAGCAGGAGCAGGAATCATATGGACAGCTTTGATTAACCACATGCCACCGGGATGCAGGCGCAATCGTACGCGACCGTCTTTATCCGTGCGGGCAGTCACTTTTTCTGAAGGGTTCATACGGTTCATGGCAACCACCAGAGCTCCCGCCAAAGGTTTGCTTTCGTAAGTCAAGCGAATTGGTAAATCTTCCCCGGCACGCACAGCATAAGGATTTTTTTCAGCCAATAGCTCCAAAGGGAACCCCAGCAGTCGGTCAGTTTGACTGGCATTGGATGGTCCGGAAAGTACCAGACTTTTAGCGCAACGTGAAAAGAGTTCGCGCGCTTTAGCGCCGCTTTCTTTGCGATTATTCCTGGCCGCTAACACTGCATCCAGCCCTTCTTCTTTAAGATAACTGTTGAACTTTTCTGCCTCCAACTCAGTGGAACTGGCGTTGCTGCGATATCCAATGACAAGTAGACCGGCATTGGCCACACGAACGAAACCGGCGGGGTCGGCACCTTCACGGCCAACCACTGGCTTACGGCCTGTGCCGTCTTCAACCACAAATTGATTGATCAGCCCCGTATTGCGAGGCAGTGGATCACCCAGCAGATCCTGCCCCACGCGCAACTTCACGGCGACAATCTGCCCCGCTTCCGGTGAGAATGTTGCAGG
>JAYWBH010000778.1:0-9138 GCA_043781815.1 Bryobacterales bacterium
GTCGGCAGGACCTTCGTGTATGTCCCAAGCACTGACACGCCCATGGTGGACCCATTCTGGCCCGAGAAATGGGCACCCAAAACGTTATCCCCACCTGCCCGACCTTCAAAAATGCGTCCATCCGGAGCAACCAGGTAGTTATAGCCGATATCGTCCCATTTGTTGGAGAAAACATGAAACGTCCAGATGGCTCGGATCCAGGCAGCGTAATCGGCCACCGGGCCATCCGCCGTATGATGCACAATTAAGTGCGTTACGGTGGTGTAATTGGGCGTTCCGCGGTAGTTTTGGCCGTCTGGACATCCCCAATCTGTGCGGGAAATAACTGGGGGTTTACCCGCCTCAATGCTCCGCAGAGGTTGCTGATTTTTCATGGAAACGGGAGTGATGCCAGGATCGATAAAAACGAACGTCACCCCATTGGTGGAGTTGTCCCATTCCAGAAATCGCACCCCCTGTCCAAGCCAGGCAAGGGAGGATGTGGGTAGGCCGGAATCCAGGTCGCGTTTCAGTTCTGTCCAGGGGGTCCAGGATTGTCCATCCATGGAACCACGGACTCGAACCAAAGGCGATATGGTTGAGTCCCAACGTGCGCCCAGAGCTGAAAAGGCGATGGGTGCCTGCATGGATCCGGCGGCATTTGGAGGGGCAGCCTCGCGATATTCCACTTGTTGGCCGAAACCGAAAACCAGTGAGACTGCAATCAGAAAACAATAACGCATCGTCAACATGTTACCCCCGTTGGTGGGTATCCACACTACCCGCTTCTTACCTAGACAAATACCCTTTTGTCCCTTAGGCTTTCGGTTAGAAATAGGGTACAAAAGGACTTCGGCACTTTTTACAAACATCAATGAAGGGAAGCACGGCAAAACTGGCTCCACTTCAACAGTAACATCCAAGGCTGCCAAAGAGCAGTCTCAACTACTCCTGAGGGGGAGGAAATATGCTCGGAAGTGAAGATTTTGTCCGAAGACCGGAAAACTGTGCGGAGGTTGGCTTGACGTGCCCAAGTTGTATATCTGAGGCGGCACGTCAGCTTGCACAAGTTAGTCCAGGCATGCGACCAAGCGGTGCGGTTACGTTATTCACGATCATGTTCCAGGAGCCGTCCTGCCGAAGCATGCAACAAGCGTTTTTGTATTCCTATAACAATTTTAATGCCCGCAATCCCATTGTGGAATTTGCGGGGTAATCGCACCGCTTGAAAAATTTGAAACTACCCGTCATCGGGATGCGTACATTTCTCTGAAGGGGAAATACGCGATGCAGGCCACTGCTACCGCCTCTTACGAGAGCGCATACGACGTTAGAATGACCCGCAAAGAGCGGGAACTGATGAATCTACTGCAACAGAATTGCGGGCAAGTATTAAGCCGCGACTTTCTGTTGGAACGAGTTTGGGGATATAGTGCAGGTGTCCGCACCCGTACCCTGGACGTCCACATTCAACGATTACGAAGAAAAATCCGAGATTCCGGCTTGAACGGCGAGATTCAAACGATTCTCAGAGCTGGATATTGCTGGCAAGGCATGGCTATTCAGCCGCACTAAATTGGCTGCTTCTAGCCGACCCAGTAGTTTGCAATAGTAGACATCTATTGAGGAAGCTTGCGCTTTGATTGCATTCAAAATCAATTTTGAAGCTCTTCATGCATACTTCTGAATAGTTCACCTCCCATCTCATCCTCTGGCGGCAAAGGTTGTAAGAAATCTTCTGCCAGCCGATGTTTCCTTTCCATCAGGACGTCGAGTCGCTCATCAAATGATGGAGAGACTCGTCCAGAAGGGTCGCGCAATATCGGCAAATAAACTGATACTTCCTTTGGCTGCCCAATTCGATAGGCACGATCAGTAGCTTGGGATTCAACCGCTGGATTCCACCACCTTCCGTAATGGATAACGTGGTTAGCTTCGACGATTGTAAGTCCGATTCCTGCTACGAATGGGGACAGTATAAGCACGTTGAATCCGGGTCGAATCTTAAAGTCATTTAGAATGGCATTGCGCGTTTTTAGCCCTTGTGCCTTGAATGGTCCGGCATGCATTTTTGTGTCACCGTTAATAATTCGAACCGGCAGTTGAAACTCTTCCTGAAAAACCTTAGCTAGTATTCCTTGCATTGCTCTATGCCGGGCGAAGATGATGACTTTCTCGCGTTTTCCCCGAATTAAATGAAGTGCTTGAAGGACACTTCTAAGCTTCGATGACTGACTTATAAGATCAATCACACTGTGACCCTCAGCATCGTCGGAACGTAGTGCAGGATGCTGATAAAGCTGCGCAAATCGCTGAAGGACTTTGACAAATCGAGACCGACTGTTGTCTAACTGCATTTCAGATAGCAGCGCTTGGTGGGCAGCTATCTCCAGTTCAGACATACTACAATCCAATCGAATGATGTGCTTAGGGGGAAGGTTTGCCACCTCGGATTTGGTGCGCCGAAGAAGAAATGCATGCTGCTGTTGAAACAGCAGCTTTTTCTTTAGCTCATGCAGACTCTTTTCCTGAGCTTCGGCGTCAATGCTCTGCTCAAACTTGTCCTTAAACTCACGTGCTGAAGCAAGCAATCCAGGTTGTAAAACATCACACAAATTCCAAAGGTCGAGAAGCCGATTTTCTACGGGTGTCCCTGTGCAAGCGATTTGTAAGTCAGCCTTCAACGCTTTCATCGCATGGGAAAGCTTTGTATTTGGCATTTTATATTCTTGCGCTTCGTCCGAGACTATGAAGGACCACAGAGGTTTTCCATCCTTCAAATAGGCAAAGCTATGCTGATAATTCTTTAAGGTTTCATAGTTCGTGATCACTACCCTGTTCCGCTGAATTTTGTTCAGGTCCAAAATCGGTTTGCCAATCTCTACTTCGGCACCTTCGGCATCCGTGCGGCGGAGCTTCGCCAATTGAGTGCCGTGAAGGGCGAGAACCGGCCAGAATACCACGCCATCATCGGCAAAGAAATTCTCCATCTCTTTCTCCCATGTTCGTGTATCAAGAAGAATTAACGGAGCTACGATCAATATAGGACGAAACGGCGGTTGCAGTTTGGAAAGGTCGGGAAACTTACCGGATTCTATGCACCAAGCAAGGAAGGTCAAGATCTGAATGGTTTTTCCAACGCCCATATCATCGGCGAGTAGCACACCCTTTCTCCCCGGAATTTGAGCGCAAGTTTGCAACCATCGGACTCCCTGCTCTTGATGAGGATGAAGATTGCGATCTTGTCTGAGTGCTTTAGGCCTTTCATATTGGAACTCGCCAGCAAACTGAGCGGCCTTTTCTGATTCGGACAAATAACCGCTTTTTACAGTCTCTTCGTTGCTGTCAATGAGTAGGTACTTTTTCGATTTTGAATCTGGCATTGGTAAGCTTTGATTCAACGTCGAGTCGGGTGATTGGCCGTACGAAGTCACTTCGGTAGGCCCGCCGTTATTGCTCCCATTGTCCGTGTGTATGGGGTTCGCCACTTCCCCGTTTGAAGTTTCAGCCGTTGCCTCAGAGGTTGCGGCATTGGTGGCTGGATTTGGGAGGTTGGCCCCAGCGTCTTCCCACAGTTTAGCCATGGTGGATTCGTATGATTCTGGTCGTGGTACAGAAGCAAACTGGAACGCCCCTATGCCGATGACTCTGTCGCCATAAGGAAGTTCCACATGCTCCGCCACACCATCGAAAACCTGACCAGGATCAAGTTTCAAGCTATCTTTCAATTCACCTTTAATTCGCCGAACTCGCTTCATTCGTCGCAGAACTTCATGCTGTTGGTCGGTGAGGACAATTCGTAAGCGGCCCAATCCTGGCCTGTCCAATGAATAAAGTTTCTCTGCCCCGTTATTTCGTTCAAATACTTGATGGAACTCTTCACCGGCCAGCTCTGGGCACTTAGGGAGAAAACTCAAAGCACCGTCTTCGTCCTCCCTCATATCCAGGCCAAGAGACGACGGGACAAGCACATCGTTGTTTTGTAGCGTGTTATCGAGTGTGGCACCAACTTCCTTTGCGCATCCCTTTACCTTGGCAAAGGTTAACCAACTCTCCTGTGGAGTCTTCGCTTCCGGTGGGAGAGCGTTGAAAGCGTCCATAGCTTCGATTAGGTTGTACATCTGACTATCGAGCAAGAAGACTTCGCTACGGGCATGCCTTCTTACGTAATAGCCTATTCGGTCAAGCTGAATCTGTCGGCTTGCCAGAAGGAATCCATAACGATACTGAAAATCAGAACGTCCCAGATCACTCTTCCGATCAATCTTGAGCAGAAATGGACTGTGCGGCGACCATGCTGAGGTAAGGCTTACCGGCATCTCGTTGTTTATCGTCTCGAAGTCTCGATATGCGATGAGAACGGAATTATTCCGCTGTTCCGCAAAGCCAAGTTCGATCAATTGCTCCACTTCAACCGAAGTTCGCCAACCACCGGGCGCTGCTAGAGCATCTTTGGGCCAGAGCTCGCGCTTCGATAGATCGATAGGCCCTTTGATCAGAAGCCCCTCCGCTTCTGCGCAGATCTCAACCGACTTACCTAACTGATGGATTGTGAATGTCATGGTCTGATTCCGAATTCCATGGCTAGCGAATAGACGGCTTTCGCTTCCCAGCTTCCACTATGGAATATTCGGTGCTCCTTGTTGTATTTCAGGTGTTTCTTCAAATCGAAGCGAGGGGTCCTCAAACTTACACCTAATGACAGAAACTCCTCCAACTGGAAGATGTAGGCTGCATTTCCGGTTTCGCTAAACTCAACAACTAAAAAGCGTTTCCCATAACCTTCAAACTGCATTAAGAACGCACTGGTAGTAGGGTGATCGACTCGAGAATAAGAAATAACTTCCGAAGCCTTGTGCCCAGACTTTACTTTCCAGAAATCCTCTTCCGAAACGGCCACCTGAAAATCTTTGATGCAGTTATGATACCGGAGCCAAAAATCCTTCCGCCTTCGATTCTCGTTGGTATCGGGCAGGATTGTATTGAAGAAAAAGAGAATACTGTCCTTGGCCAGCCAAGAAAGGTATCGCTGGGCTGCCTCAGGCTTCATTGGTCGCCAGTTCGGAGCAGATTCCCGAAGTCGGGGGTCGCCGAGCTTCTTGTCGTTTCTGATGAATGCGCTTAGTGCTAGCCTAAATGTTTCGGATCGCTTGGCCGACTCGCTAAGAATTAGAAGACTGATAGCCTCAGAGAAAGAGTCTGCGGACGTGTTGTCGGAAAAAATCCTTTCAATCATCCACCGCAAGTAATCCAGGCTCCACGCTTCGTCGCGATAGGCTTCTACATGACGGAGATTTTGGGCAGCTAAGCATGCAGACGAAGCACGCGCGCTGAGGCCTAATTTTGTTATGGGATCCACAAAGTACGTTTTCAGTACTTCATCAACAGATTTCTGATCCGAGCAAATCTCACCTGCCAAAAACGAGGCCGATTGTTCTGAAAATAGATGCTTACTCGACGACCATTTTTTCAGTGCTGGATTCCCTCCTCTATAGCTGGTGCACACATTGCATAGCAGGTTTTCCACCAGACACGGGTCTGGCATCTGCCGCCAAACCGCAAAGTAATTGATTACGAGACCAAATAGACTTCGATCTTGTTTCAATTTGTCTGGGCTTCGTTTCAATGCATTGATGAATTCTGGCTGAAGCGCGGTTTCGGGTGCGCAACAAAGAGTTCTGACTTCCATCGCATTCAGTCCACTTAGGTCATAGTTAGCAGCTGCTAGCATTGCCCAAATTTTCTGGACATCGAGTTTGGGCGGGTGGAGTTTAAGTGTGACCACTTCCTGCCGGAACTTTTCCAAAGTGTTCCCCAGGAGTCGACACGCTTGACTACCCTCAATCAAAGGCTCTCCTGCTTTCTGGCGAACCACTTTATCCTCAGCAATGAGCTGCTGCAATGCTCCTACGATAAAGTTCATTGAACTGATACCTTCACGCGATCCAGATCACTTGCCTTAACACGAATCTTCAAGATTACACGCCTGCTTTCTTCTGGCGTCGCTTCCTGTTCTTGTTCGCCGCGTCCGCTGGCGGATAGCTTTTCGAGAAAGCACCCGCGTTCCAGTCCCATTCCAGTTAGATTGGAAAGTGTCTTCTTCACCACCTCCATAGATCGGTCTTGGCTCAATTTCAGATTGAGGTTTTGGCTTTCGTCGGCGCTACGACCAACATAGGGATGCATGTCCGTATGGCCCTCGACAACAATTGACTCGATGCTTGCACGGAATTCGTCACTACACAAAACTTTTGCAAACTCCGGAATATAGGATTTCAAGAAGAGTTCGCCATCAGGACGCAACGTCGATTTTCCGCTTTCGAAATTCATTAAGCGATCTGGAACAATTACCAGAATGGCGTTGCGATCACGTGGGTCGGGACGAATAGTCTTTTCGTTAAAACCCTGAGGAATCAAGTCATGTCGCAACTTCTTGAGCAAGATGTCTGTAACAACCGCATCCTTACTCGCAGTGCGGTGAACGAACACCAGCAGCAAAAGGATGAAGATCACCATCAATGATGTCATCAGGTCGGTAAGCGAGCTATGCAGATGGTCGGAACTATTTGACTCTTCCATTGACCCGCTCTATCGATTTAGAAATTACGTCACCCAGTTCTTCCAATTGTCCCGACAACTCCGCGATCTGAGTGTGGAGGAAAGTTGAAACCTCAGAAATCATAGGGTTAGAAATCTTGACGATTTCCTTAAAATTATTTTCAATGCTTTGGTTATAATCGCGCAACCCAGAGTGAATCGCCCCAAGGATTTTACCTAGGCTCAGATCTAGATCGTCAATCACACCTTTATAGTTATCGAAGTTGCGACGGTACTCCGTCAATATCTTTTCGCTTTGTTCGGAAGAGACTCGAAGGCTGCCGGAAGCTTCCCGCAGTTGAGTCGTAACCTGCGACTGAAGTTGACTTATGCCCTTCAATGCTTCTGACTGTCCAGCAAGTCCGGTGCTATACGCCAGTACATGATTGCTTGCTTCTGCCATCCGTTCTAAAGCAATGGCGTTCTGCGATATGGTTGCCAACAGGAATTCCCGGGCCTTCATCAACGATTGGCCAGCATTCTCAAATTCCTTACTTCGGATCTCTATATTTGACAGTAATGATTCCAATCTTTTCGCCGTGGCCTCCGTCCAATTGCCTGTCTGCTCCAGCACATGATCTGCCGAAGCCTGGGACCGTTGGGCAACACTTTCAGCAGCCAGCATCATATCTTTAGAAAGCGTCCCGACCTTCTCTGCTAAATCCCCTACCACAAGGGTCAACTGTGACCGAACGTTACTTAGGTTTTGATCGGCAGATTCCTGCATCCGTACCATCAGACCGTTCATGAGGGCGGTCAGTGCTTCAGTTTGCTCCCTGCCGGTTTTCATCTGATCGGACGTTGATTGTTCGGCTTTTTCAATAATTGTCGAGAACGCTGCCTGCATTGCTCCGAACTGCGTATTCATGTCTGACAGCATGTGTCTGGTGGCTTCCAGGGTGCCTTGCACGTTTCCGAATTCCTGGTTGGCCGCACCGGTTAAGGCACTATGGAAATCTTCGCCCATCTTCAAAAGCGCCTGCACCAGTGATGTTTCTAGAGATGTAAGAAGCCCTCGAAGCTCCCCTGCGATCGACTCCTGTTTTTGCGATTCCAGCCCCACAATGGCAGCTTTTAAACCTTCCAGTGTGTCGTTCATATGCTGCATGGTTGGCCGGAACTCGCTTTGCATCTTCTCGGCAACGCCAGAGGACATAGCATTTGCAAGTTGGGGTGCTACATCCGTATTGAATGCGCCAATTATACGGTCGACTACCGAGCTGCTGATATTGCTCACGGAGACCGTCTGCTGAGCGGCATATCTCTGGATGTCAAGCAGCACTCGCGAGGAAGACAAATATGGAATTGCATTCGAGACGGCCGCAATCAATTGTTCATACTGGACCCGAAGACCGCGAATCTTGGACTTTTCATACATCGTGAAGAAAATGCTCAGCAAGAGAGCAACAATTGAGCTGACGAATTTGCCTGAGAGCCCATTGATTAGAACATCGATCCCGCGAATTGGATCGACAGTGTTGGCTTTGTCGTAGTGAACATCTTTCAATGCTAAAAGAATCGCTACAAAGGTCACCGTAAGCCCAGCACTCGTCAATAACCCAGGAAACGAGTTAAAGATAGCCGAGTGGAACTGCTTGCCAATCACGATTTCATAAGACAGTGCCTGCCGTGGTTGCTCGGTCAGAAACCAACCCTCAAATTCCTCCTTGTTGGGACTAACATATCCTTCAATGTGGGAGTCGATGACCTGCCACCATTCACCAGGTGCACCCTCGAGTTTTTCGCATTCGATCCGAAGCTCATCAAGATTGCGAAGAGGGAGGCCATCACGGCGTTGTGACCCGTCACAAGCAGTGGCCGTCCTCACTGTACTCGTAAAGATGTCAACTTGCAATCTAACTTTTCGGGTTTGGAGCCACAACCAGATACCCATCCCGAATGTGACTGCGACTAAAATATAGCAGCAATAGAGGACGATTTCGGGGATCGCAAGCAGAAACTGAATCATAGGAGGTAGGCTTTGCCCAGGAACGCGAATTCAAGGATTGTCGAATCGACGAAAATGAATAAGTGAATAACTTTCATTTGGTTTCTATTGTATAGATTTCTTCTCGTACCTGTTTGCTTATTCAGAATTTCTCGATGTGCGCTCTTTTACTTCATTTCGCAAATCTAAGGGAAAGTTGTGTGGTAGCTTGGGAGACTCCGCCTGATTGACACAACTTCCCTCGCCCCAGTAATGTGGTGATACAGGATGTTGGTTACAATCTCACCGGAAATGGAAGCCCTCATTGGCCGTCGGCTGAAGAGTGGGGTGTTTCGAACTCCAGAAGCGGTGCTGCTCGACGCGTTGATTTCCCAGGATTCGCAGGCTGTTTCAGAAAAGAAAGTGCGCGCCTTTGAAAGTGCGCTGCACATTTTGGGCGAAGAGGCTTTCTGGCGCGGCGTTCAGCAAACCTATGGTGAAATTGCCGGTTCGCCTAACGATGTGATGGTCTATCAACAGGAGATCGCCGATTGGGTGAAGACTATGCCCAAACGTTGATTATTCAGGGATACCTGCCAGCTTTTTGGCCAACTCTTTCTTCTCTTCTAAATTCA
>JAYWBH010000779.1:0-9127 GCA_043781815.1 Bryobacterales bacterium
CATGTGCTGAAAAGCAATGCCATCAGTGAATCTGCCCCGGCGGCATTGCTGGCGCGTGCTTTGAAAACGCCTTCCCTGCTGTGGTGTTTTGCTGCGGCATTGGACCTGGCAGCGCACATGGGCGATTTCAGTGAGCAGCATTTAAGCTGGATCAGGTTGAGCATCGCCGCGTTCCTCATCATCAGCCTTACGTTGGTTGTGGCCTCCGCTGCAATTCAGATTTTGGCAAATTATGGGCGCGATGAAAACTTGCCCATTGCCACAGCAGGCATGTCCCGAGCGCTGATCCGTGTCTTTGTTTTCGGGGCAGGAGCGGTAGCTCTGCTGCGGGCCTTCGGCATGGACGTTACGCCAATGCTGACCGCATTAGGCGTGGGCGGTTTGGCAGTGGCGCTGGCCTTAAAAGATACTCTGGAAAACTTTTTTGCCGGCCTGCACATCATGGTGGAAACGCCAATTTCCGTTGGCGATTACATTCGCATTTCACAGGAAGAAGAAGGAACGGTAACGGATATTGGTTGGCGCACAACGCGTTTGGTGACAACTGGCAATTCCACAGTGGTGATCCCAAATTCAAAGATCACATCAGGGACATTGTTGAACTTCAACCATCCCAGTCAACTGACCGCTGTATTTATCCCCATTTGTGTTTCCGCAAGATCGGACCATAATGCGGTGCGCAAGTTAGCTTTGGAAGCAGCACTAGCAACTGACGGCGTGCTCAAAGAGCCAATGCCGATGGTTTTGGCGGACCCAGGGTTGACGCCAACTCATCTGGAATTGAAGTTAGTCATCTGGTGTGAAAAGCGATTGGGCAGCGGGTTAACCAAGTCGGCAGTTACGTTTCAGGTGCTGGATCGCATCAAAGCCGTTGGCATTGAGCCAGCCAGTGCCCCGTTTCCTGCTAAATAACTTTATTGAACTGCGCTGGCTGGTGTCTGTTGTGGTTCCAGTTTGATTTCGCCGAAAGTAGCTTCGTACTGTTGCACATTTTGCAGCAACACATTCGATAGCATCTTGGCCTGCTGAGGCGAAAGATAAATCCCTTCGAAGTTGTGGATGGTGACGGAATCTGGTGCGGTCTGGTTCACCGTTCCAAACAGCAGAAACAGATCCCACAAGCTGGTGCGGATCTGGACGCTGTTGGAATAATGTTCGCGATACTCTGGCGAATTCACCAAAGTGATCTTAGGTTGTTGCATGGCGTGCATCATAAACGGGAACCTCCGAAAATAGAGAAAGGGAGCAATTGGGGCTCCCTTTCGTTTCAAAATTATCCGGACTTTGAGAAGTTATGGCGGGGACGACGGGGCTCGAACCCGCGACCTCCGGCGTGACAGGCCGGCGCTCTAACCAACTGAGCTACGTCCCCTGACTTCCAGGTCCGTTTTCCTAGAATAACACGCGTCCCGGAAAATGCAACATTCAGCAACCCCATCGCGTGTCACAATTAGATTTTTTGGAGGAGATAACCATGAACAATGAATCGCGACTTGAGCTTGCCCCCGAACAGATGAGGCAGCTTGGCTATCGCGTAGTTGATCTTCTCGTCGAACATTTCACCAACCTCCGCCACAAACCTGTGGGGGCGAAGGCATTGCCGCAACAACTGCATGGCCTGTTACACCACCCGCCTTCAAACGAACCATCCGACCCGCATCAGTTGCTAGACTTTCTGGATCGCGAAATTTTTCCCAACTGTCTACATGTAGATCATCCGCGCTTCTTTGCATTTGTGCCATCGCCCAATAATTTTGTCAGTGCCATGGCCGATGCCCTTGCCTCTGGTCTGAATATTTTCAATGGAACGTGGTTGGGCGGGTCGGGGGCAGCAGCGCTTGAGGCAACGGTAATTGATTGGCTGCGTGGCTTTTGTGGCTTGCCGGAAACCGGCGGTGGCATTCTGGTGAGTGGAGGCTCCGTCGCAAATCTTACGGCGTTAACTGCAGCCCGACATGCGATTCTGAATGACCGCACGGAAGGTGCCGTTGTGTATCTATCGGACCAGACTCATTCCTCTGTAGATCGGGCACTGGCCGTGATCGGATTCAAGCCCGAACAGATCCGTCACTTGGAAAGTGATTCGCATTTCCGCCTTCCTGTTGAGGCGTTGCAGCAGGCTATCCAAAAGGACAGAAACGCTGGCCTGCGACCATTCTGCGTTATCGGCAATGCTGGTACAACCAACACCGGCGCGGTGGATCCGCTGAATGAATTGGCAGACATTTGCGTCGCTGAAAAACTGTGGTTTCATATCGACGGGGCTTACGGTGCTGCCACCGTGATTTGCGACCAAGGTCGACAGTTGTTGCATGGACTGGAGCGCGCCGATTCGCTTTCTTTGGACCCGCACAAATGGCTGTTCCAATCGTTTGAATGCGGGTGCGTGTTGTTGCGTGATGCTCGCCAGCTTAAGACCACCTTCCGCGTAATGCCGGAATATTTACGCGACGTCCGCAAAGGCGATGAAGAAATCCATCCTTGTGATTACGGCATTCAACTGACCCGCGGCTTTCGTGCATTGAAGGTTTGGCTTTCCCTCAACACATTTGGAATGAATGCTTATCGGCAGGCTGTCGCGCGGGGCTTTGCACTGGCAGAATTCGCCGAACAGGAACTGCGGGCCATGCCCGATTGCCAAGTTGTGACTTCCGCACAAATGGGAATTGTGTGTTTCCGCTTTGCCGCAGGCGATGCCGCGCAAAGCTACGTGATAGACCAAATGTTGCAGGAAGGATATGCATTTCTGACATCCACGCGGCTTAGAGGGGAAGCATGTTTGCGGCTGTGCACCATCAATCCACGGACGTCGGAACAGGACATTAGCGAAACAATACGACGGGTGGCAACGTTTGCCCGGCAATTCCAGTTACGAACTTAAGCCTGAATTCCGGCCATGTAGTTTTTCGGAAATCGGAATGAAAACTTCGCTCGCAAGCGAGCTGGCAGGTAGAGTCGCCTAATGTCACTTAGTTTCCCCAAATCCCTGTAGAATCTCTAACTTTTTTAGGGATAATTTTTGGTTAAAAAGACCGCTCCCTTGCGGTCACGGCTCGGTAACGCACTGATTCTACCGAGCCGTGACCGCGAGGGAGCGGTCTTTCAAAGGCCTGATACGCTTCACTCCAACACTTGAACCTGTCCAAGGATGCCTGTCCTACTTAACTCTCAACTTCGGAATCCAGCTCAAATCGTCAATCCCGTTAACCAGAACGTATACCCCACTGCTTGCCTTAAATAGAGCCACCAGTCGCGCCATGAGCCTTTGCTGGTACCTGGACGTGGTGAGCCGAATGCCACTACGCCCTGCGCCTCCAGCAATTTCTTGGTTCGAAACAAATGATACCCATCACTGACCGCAATGCAGGTTTTCAAATTCATCCGCTTCATGATCTCAGCGGCTGCCACTACGGAATGGACAGTACTTTCCCCTTCAGCTTCCAAAATAATCTGTTCGCTGGGGACGCCTTTCTTGATTAGATAATTGCGTGCCACGCCGCCTTCCGTGAAATCGGGGTCGCCACCTGCACCGCCAGTTGTCATCATCATTCCCGCGAATCCCTTGCCATACAATGTTAGGCCGTGATCCAAACGGGCCTTCAAAACCGGCGAGGGTCGTCCACGATATTCAGCAGCGCCCAATACTAAAATCACATCAGCGGGCTTTGCCTCATCCACTGTCGATTGCAGACGAATTTCATCGCAAAGGCGTATTAACCATGCACCCCAGCCAACCAACAAACCAACGAAAATGACCACAAATACCCGTCGCATCATGGGTTCAATTTGATCTTTGCCAGATAGATGCTTGTCTTGCCTTCATGCGAAGAATAGTAACTCATCCATAGCATGCCTTTGTACCAAACCATGCCAGGGTAACTGGTATCGCCACTGGAGGGCAAAGTAAGTTCCGGAGTGTAACCGTCTTGCGTTAGAAATCCAACAGCCGTGCTATATTTCGGCACTTGACGAGAGTCACGTCCAGCGGCGATCCTACGGCCATCTTTGAGAATAATAAAATTGGGCCCACCAATGGAATGATTGGCGCTGGTCCATTGCCATTCCTTATAAGGCGGTTTGCTAACACCGATTCTTGCTTTATTCTCTGGACCATCACGACGCATCAACAGCATGGCGTCGCCATTTTTCAAGAAACGTAAAGTGGATTCATTGGGATGACCTGGAACATCGAGAGTGGTGAGTTTATTCCAGTAAATGCCGTCGGCTGAATCAAACAGAGTCACAATCCAGTTCACTTTATTGGCAGGTGACGAATTGTAGCTGACCCCATAAGCGTGGCGCTTAAACCACGTGACACGCCACAGCCATTCCCCATCGGTCAAGACTTTTTGTGGCGGAGTCCATTGCTTGCCGTCTTTCGAAAACAGCACGCGTGGTTGCTTGCCTTTTAAGACTCTGGTGCCTTCATAGATTGACCCACCCGCAACCATCATCAAACGGCCATCCCCGGTTATAGAGAGTTTCGGATCGCGAAGGTCGATACCGGTTTCTTCAATCAGCGCCGCCGATTCCCACTTAGCTCCGTCCTTCGATTCCAGCACACGGAGCTTTCCATCACCACCAACATGGGCTTCAGATTCACGAAAAGTGCAATAAAATCGGCCTTTATAGCGTATCAGGTCAGTGAATGCATTGTGATTCCCTTTATCCCAAATCTTTGTATTGGATTGCAGTTCCAGCTTTGCCGCCGGGCTGGGCAGGCAACAAATCGCGCTGAATAACAGGGCGGTCAATTTCAATAGGAGTCCTCCCATAGCTTCACACCGCCGTAGATGCCATTGGTATTGGGAGTTATTTTCGAGTTCACAGGAAGCTCGCCCTTAATGTGCTTTGTGTTGCCACCGCCTATATAAAGTTGATCGTAGTGAAAAAGGTTGAACCAGTTTTCAATAGCCTCGCGCAGAGCCTTGTTCCAATCCTTTGCCCCGTACTTATCCAACGCTTTCTTACCTAATAAATCTTCATAGGTTTTCCCTTTGCGGAAAGGGTGATGAGCCATCTCTAAGCTGGCAGCAAGTTTGCCGTGTTGAAACAACGATGATCCCAAACCAGTGCCCAGGGTGATTACCAATTCCAGCCCAATCCCATCCACTGCCCCGTAACCTTGCACGGCTGCATCGTTCGCTACCCGCGCAGGCTTACCGAACTTTTTCACCAACGCGTCTTCCAACGGAAAGTTCCTCCAGGATTTATGCAGGTTCGGCGCGGTAAGCACAACCCCCTTCTTCACTACCCCAGGAAAACCCACCGCAATGCGATCAAACGGTCGTTCCTTTTTGGCGAGTTCTTCAATCACCGCAAGAATGCTTTCAGGCGTTGCTGGACGGGGCGTTGCTTTGCGTTGAAATTCCGCATTGGGGCGGCCATCGTCATTCAGCGAGTCCAGCTTAATTCCAGTGCCTCCGATATCGACAGCCAAGGTAAGCGGGTGTTTAATTGGTTTAGTTGGTTTGGTGCTCATCAGCATTCATTGTCTGACATTTTTAAAGACAAAAAAATCCGGAAGCTTCCACCCCTAAACATAATGGGGAAAGCTTCCGGATTCGAGTGGGAAAGACTGGTTTATTGCAATGTGACAAAGAAGCTTTGGCCGCCACGGTTGACTAACAACACCGCTTCACTGCCTGCGCTCTTCATTTCCTTGCGGAACGCATTCACCGAAACAACCGGCTTGCGATTCACTTGGACAATCACATCGCCTTTGCGTAATCCGGAGTGCGCCGCAAAGCTTTCCGGATCAAGGTTGCGAATCACTACGCCCTTGGTTTGTGGAGACACATCCAAACGCTGGGCTGCATCGGGGGTCAATTCCTCAACATCAATCCCGCCTGCGGCTTGCTCATTGCTTTCCGATTCCTGATTTAGACGACTGTTCTTCGCCGTTAGCTCACCCAATTTAACCGCGATCGATTTCGCCTGGCCGTCACGGATCAGTTCCAGTTCAACTTTTGATCCAGGCTCGGTCATGGCAATGCGATTGCGCAGTTGGTTGTTATTGTCCACCGGCTTGCCATTCATGCTGGTGATTACATCGCCTGCTTTTATGCCAGCTTGTGCCGCTGGACTATCTGGTGTGACGTCGCCAATCAGCGCGCCCTTTGTGTCTTTCAATCCGAAGGTCTTGGCCAATGCGGGAGTCACAGCTTGTACCACTACGCCCAGTTGCGCCCGCTTCACACTTCCGTTCTTTAACAACTGATCCATTACACCTAACGCCATGTTGCTGGGAATGGCGAAGGCCACTCCGTTATTGCCGCCAGAACCCGACATGATGGCGGTGTTGATGCCCACCAGGTCACCGTTGCTGTTGACCAACGCTCCACCGGAATTTCCTTTATTCACGGCCGCGTCTGTTTGAATAAAATCTTCGTAATCTTCAATCCCCAGGTTAGAACGGCCCGTTGCACTGACGATTCCCTGGGTCACGGTTTGACCGATGCCGAATGGATTACCTACGGCCAGCACAGTATCGCCCACTTCAAGCGTGGAAGAGTCAGCGAACTTCAAATACGGCAAGCCGCTGGCTTCAATCTTGATTACGGCAATGTCTGTTTTTGGATCGGTACCCAAAACTGTGGCCTTGAATTCGCGCTGATCACGCAAGCGAACTCGGATATCCGTGGCCCCTTCCACGACGTGGTTATTGGTCAGCACATAGCCGTCTTTATTGATGATCACGCCGGAACCAGAGCCTTGCGAACGTCGATTGGGCTGCTGTTGCTGCGGACCATCCGGCCCAAAGAATCGGCGAAAGAAAGGATCCATTTCCGGGCCACTTTCGTTCGATGCTTTCACTACCTTGGTGACGGCAACGTCAACTACGGCTGGAGTTACGCGCTTCACCACATCACGGTATCCAGCCGTTGGCGCGGGGCCACTTGCAACAGTGGCCACAGTGGAATGTTGTTGAACCGCTGTTGCGGCAATGGCCGCAGTAACGCCCACAGCGAGGGCAAGAACCATTGATTTTGTCTTTGTGAGAGTCATAACAATCACAGAATAAACTTTACTGGCAAGCATTCCTATACCGGCGTGGCTGTAGATTCGTCTACTGCCTTGCCGGTATGGTGGTTGGCAGAAGATTCGCTACACTGGCTCAGGGAATGACAAATTTGGATAGTAACGCAAAGCGGGTCAGTGAACGTACTGGGCGGCCCAGCGGGTCACGATGGCTGCTGCTGGCGGGCTTCGGAGGCATGGCGTTGTTGATGGCACTTGCTGGCATCTATGCCATTGCGGCCATCCGACAGGTTCAGGAAAACGACGTCAACATCTATGGCGGCTTCCTGCAACGCAACATTGCCTTAGAGCGGATTCGCTGGTCCATTGTGCTTTCCGCCGTGTATGCACGCGATTATCTGGTTGACCCAGATCCGCAAAACGCCGCCGACCATCTGCAGAATCTTCTGAAGACGAAAGCGGAAATCGACGTAGCGTTGCAGTATCTTCATGGAGCAGTGCCGGAAGCGGAACGGGCGTTGCGCATCAGCATTTCAGAATATTGGAACGGGCTGCTGCCTGTGTTTGATTGGACGCCGCTGGAACGTCGCCAATATGGGTATGAGTTTCTGGCGCGTCGTTTATTGCCCCAGCGGGCGCGGCTGTTGAGTGTTGCTGATACGGTGGGGGCGCTCAATGGTCAGCAACTGGAAGCGGGTCGGGTGCAGTCCGAACAACTGTTTGCCGATTTCACCCGTCGCATGTTTTGGCTGCTCGGTGCCACTCTGGGATTGGCATTGTTCCTGGGGCTTTGGACCAGTCGCAGCATTCTAAGTCTGGAACAGAACCTAGCGCGTCGCTATCAGGAAATCCAAGTGGCGCAGGAAAATTTGGAAGCCTTGTCCAAGCGGTTGGTGGATGCGCAGGAGGAAGAACGTCGGAACATTTCGCGTGAACTGCATGATGAGGTGGGCCAGACCCTTTCCGCCTTATTGGTTGAGTTGGGCAACGTCGCCGCTGAGGTTCCAGCGGAGCAGCAGGCACTGGCGGAGCGCTTGCACTCGGCAAAAACTTTGGGAGAAAGCAGTGTGAACGCGGTGCGCAACATGTCGCTATTATTGCGTCCATCCATGTTGGATGACTTCGGCCTGGTTCCGGCATTGCATTGGCAGGCGCGAGAAATGAGCCGACGAACCGGCATGAACGTCACCGTGGATGCGGAGGATTTGCCGGATACATTACCCGACGAGCACAAGACTTGCATCTACCGTTTAGTGCAGGAGGCGTTAAACAATGCTGCCAAACATTCCGCAGCGACCAGCGTGAAGATTCGCGTGGAAGAGCAGCCAGAGCGGCTTCGTGTGAAGATTGAGGACAACGGCAAAGGCTTTGATACCAGCACGACTCGCGGTATGGGCCTGGTTGGAATGGAGGAACGAGTGCGGCACTTGAAAGGCATTCTTCGAGTGGATTCAATAGTGGGCCAAGGTACCAATATCGCAGTGGAGTTACCACTTTGAGCAAGATTCGCATTCTGCTGGTGGATGATCATACGGTTATCCGCGTTGGGTTGAAACTGTTACTGGAACGCCAAACTGATTTCGAAGTGGTGGGCGAAGCAGAAGATGGCCGCAAGGCGATTCAGCTTGCAGGCGAGTTACAGCCCGATGCAATTGTGATGGACGTAGCCATGCCGAATCTAAATGGCATTGAAGCTACGCGTCAGATCACCACGGCACTTCCGAAAATCGCGGTGGTGGTGCTGAGCATGCACTCCGATGAAAGCTATGTAATGCGGGCGTTGAAAGCCGGGGCGCGGGGATATCTGCTGAAGGATTCCGCTGAGGCAGATCTGATTCAAGCCATTCGCATGGTAGTTACAGGGAAGTCCTTTTTCAGTCCAGCGGTGAGTAAGATGTTACTGGAAGATTACGTTCACAACTTACGACAACGGGGCATTGAAGATAGTTACGACTTACTGACTCCACGCGAGCGGGAAGTGTTGCAGTTAGCGGCCGAAGGGAAATCGAACAAGGAAGCAGCGGCGCTGCTGAATCTAAGTTCGTATACGGTAGAAACGCATCGCACCAATTTGATGGGTAAGTTGGGTCTGCATTCGGTGCCGGAGTTGATTTTATATGCTGTGCGGAAGGGGATTATTGGGTGA
>JAYWBH010000780.1:0-9125 GCA_043781815.1 Bryobacterales bacterium
GCGCCGTGGGCCAGTGCCAAATCCAGCAGTCCCTTGTAAAATTCTTCAACCCATTTGGCATTGGTTTTGGCGGTCAAGGTCAGCGACAATAATGCGAAGCGCGGCTCGGCTCCCATGGCCGCAATGTCACTCAAGCCACGGGCCATCGCCTTATAGCCAATGTCCCGCGCACTGTGCGTTTCCATAAGGAAATGCACCCCTTCGTGCATCATATCAGTGGTGAACACCAGGTCTTCCTTAGCACCTTGCGGACGGTACACTGCGCAATCGTCACCAATGGCAACAATCACACCGCCTGCCGGAACAGGTCCCATTAAGCGCTGCGCTGTTTGAATAATTTCCCGTTCGTTCACTATCCCTATGATTGTACGAATTCACCGCATGCGCGCATAATATCTAAATATGGGTCGCACAATTTTCCTACTGCTTGCCGCTACCGTGGCTGCCTTTTCCCAGACGCGTGCTGAAGCGGATGCCTTCCTGAAAGACGCTGAAGCTCAACTATTGAAAGTGGGCAACGCCGCCCAACGCGCCAGTTGGATTCAATCTACTTACATCACAGAAGATACCGAAGCACTGACAGCAGACGCCAACGAAGCAGCTATCCATGTGACCAAACAACTGGCCCGTGCTGCCGTTCGTTTCGACAAGGTCAACTTGCCGCCGGACATGCGCCGTAAGATGTATCTGCTGAAAAATGCACTTACGGTTGCCACACCATCCAACGCCAAGGAATCGTCGGAACTGACGAAACTGATGAGCGGCATGGAAGGCACTTATGGGCGCGGGAAATATTGTCGCGATAATCCCAAAGACAAAGGCAAGTGCCTGGACATTTCTTCTATTGAAAACATACTGACTGAAAGTCGTGATCCCAATGAGCTGCTGGACGTCTGGAAAGGTTGGCATACCATTGGCAAGCCCATGCGTAAAGACTATCAGCGTTTTGTGGAGCTATCGAACAAGGGTGCGCGGGAAATGGGTTTTGCCGATTCCGGGGCCATGTGGCGCGCCAAGTACGACATGCCACCCGATGATTTCGCCAAGGAACTGGATCGTTTGTGGCAACAAGTGCGGCCACTGTATGTAAGCCTGCATGCCTATGTTCGGAGCCGTCTGCGCGATAAATATGGAGCTGACGCTGTATCTGCCAATGGACCCATTCCCGCCCATTTACTGGGTAATTTGTGGCAACAAAACTGGGAAAATGTGGGCGATCTGGTGGCACCACCTAACGCGGCTACTGGTTACGATCTGACCAAGATTTTGAAAGAGCGCAAGTTCGACGAACGGGAAATGGTGCGCTATGGCGAACGGTTCTTCACGTCGTTAGGGTTCGCTTCGTTACCCAAAACGTTCTGGGATCGTTCGTTATTTCAAAAGCCGCAGGATCGCGAAGTAGTGTGCCATGCCAGCGCTTGGGACGTGGATAATGATCAGGATCTGCGCATCAAAATGTGTATCCAGATCACGGCGGAAGAGTTCGCCGTAGTTCACCATGAGTTGGGTCATAACTTCTATCAACGCGCTTATAAAGATCAGCCAATGCTGTTTCGCGATTCGGCCAATGACGGGTTTCATGAAGCGGTGGGCGATACGATTGCACTCTCTGTCACCCCTGAATATCTGGTGAAAATCGGCCTTTTAGGCAAGGCTCCCGACTCCTCCGGGGACATTGGCTTGTTAATGAACCGGGCACTGGAAAAAGTGGCTTTCCTGCCCTTCGGGTTAATGATTGACCAATGGCGCTGGAAAGTATTTTCCGGTGAAATCAAGCCCGCCGAATACAACAAAAGCTGGTGGGATTTAAAGCGCAAATATCAAGGCGTGGCCCCAGTGACTGCCCGAGGGGAAGAAGATTTTGACCCGGCGGCTAAGTATCATGTAGCGGCCAATGTGCCGTACACGCGTTACTTCCTGGCACACATTCTGCAGTTCCAGTTTCACCGCGCATTGGCTCGCCAATCAGGATGCACAGCGCCGCTGCATCGCTGCTCAGTCTACGATAACAAAGAGGCTGGAAAGCGGCTGAATGCCATGCTGGAAATGGGGCAAAGTCAACCCTGGCAGGAGGCGTTGTTCACGCTGACAGGCAGCCGCAAAATGGACGCCACAGCGATGCTGGAATACTTTGCACCATTGAAGGCGTGGCTGGATGAACAGAACAAGGGTAAGGCGGTGGGCTGGTAAGGCGGCTTGCGCTAAAGCCGAGCTTCGCGCCGTAGAGCATCATGCAGCAGTGACTCAATAAAAGTTTCATACGGCAGACCCTTGCGGGTTGCAAGATCGCGGGCCAATTTCAAGTCGCCTTCGAGTAGCCGAATATGGATCGATCTCGAAGATTCAATGCGCGCTAACAGCTTTTCGCTGGTCAGGCGTGTTGTCTTGCCCTCACGCATTGCCTGCGCAAACTCTTCACCCATGCGTTCCCGATTGTCCGACAGCCATTGCACCTCTTCTGCTTCCGTTGCAAACTTTGGCTCATTCATCGTCTTTTCTCCCATTCTTGTTTCACAGAACCGGGGGCATTGAACGCAGTAACTGCGCGGATTTTCTCCCCGCGAATCGTCCACACCATAAACAATAGCCGTCCGCTGTCAGTTATGCTGACAGAGTGAAATCGATCCTCGCCGGTCACACTCTCGTAATTGAGATCTTCAGGTTCGTTAAGCATTGCCTGCTCGAATTCAGCAGGACTTACTTGATGCCGGGCCAAGTGGTCCTTGTTGGCATGGTCCCAATCAAACTCGATCACAGCTTTAGTGTATCTCAGCCTTGAGAACGGTAAATTCAATTACAACAACTTGGTCCGTACGAGGTCTCGATTAGATCTGCCATGGCGGTGTGGGCGAGGCCTATAGTGCCCGCCAGACAAGGAACGAACGAAACATCCCATCATGCTAACTTTGTACATGACTAAATCGCTTCCGCTCTTCATTCTGGCGGGCGCCCTCGTAGCCGCTCAGTCTGATTCCATCTCCCAGCAATACAGTGCCACATCGCAGAAACTAATCGCCGCTGCGCTTGACGATCAGGAGGGGCTTGCCCGTCTTCAGTTCCTTTGCGACCGCATTGGCAACCGTCTGAGTGGGTCGCCTTCTCTTGAAAAAGCTATCGTTTGGGCGGCCTCCGAAATGAAAAAGGCCGGGCTTGAAAACGTATCCACCCCGCCCGTGAAAGTTCCCCATTGGGTGCGCGGCAAAGAATCGGCCACCATTATGGCACCTGTCGAAAAGCCGCTGGCCATGTTGGGCTTGGGCATGAGTGTGGGAACGCCGAAAGAAGGCATCAGCGGCGACGTTGTGGTTGTTGCCAGCTTCGACGAATTGACCGCTCTGGGCAAGGCCAACGTCGCTGGGAAAATCGTTCTTTTCAATCCTGAATGGAAAGGCTACGGCGGGACTGTGATGTACCGAAGCGGTGGTGCATCGAAGGCTGCGGAATTGGGTGCAACGGCTGCATTAGTTCGATCCATGACGGGCACCAGCTTGCAGACTCCTCACACCGGCGCAATGGTTTATACCGAAGGGATCGGCAAGATTCCCACCGCAGCGATTAGCGTGGAAGATGCCGCCCTGATTGCCCGATACGTGAAAAGTGGTCTGCCTGTAAAGGTCCGGCTGATGATGGAAGCACACCAATTACCCGATGCCGATTCGCACAACGTGGTTGGTGAAATTCGTGGTAGTGAAAAGCCGGAAGAAGTTGTGGTGATGGGTGGCCACATTGATTCCTGGGACATTGGTCAAGGTGCCAACGACGATGGCAGTGGCATTATGGCCACCTTCCAAGCAGTGGCGTTGATCAAGCAATTGGGCCTTAAACCGCGTCGAACTATTCGCGTGGTCTTTTGGGTGAATGAAGAAAATGGCAGTGCCGGGGCCAAGGCGTATCGCGAAATGGTTGGTGCCGCAGTGAGCAATCACATTGCTGCAATTGAAATGGACGGCGGTGCTGAAAAGCCCGTGGGCTTTGGTTTCGGCAGCGGTGGGGAAGGTCGTCGGCGAGCCGGTGGACCTGCCGCCGCCCCACAACCAGTGACGTCTAAAGCTGCCTTTGACCGAGCCGTTGAAATTGGCAAGCTGCTGGAAAGTATCGACGGTGGCAAAATGACACCTGGTGGTGGCGGTGCCGATATCTCTCCGTTAATTGCAACTGGAGTTCCCGGTTTCGGCGTTCGCACGGTAGGCACGCACTACTTTGATTGGCACCACACTACGTCTGATACGTTCGATAAAATTGTCCCGCTGGAGTTTCAACAAAACGTAGCGGCACTGGCCGTGTTGAGCTTTGTACTGGCCGATATGCCAGAGCGCATTGACAAAATGCAGTAGGCGAAACCAAATGCCCATTGGCAGCGTCTGGGTGCGTGTAGGTATCAATTAATGACGAATTCGTATCCTAAAAACATGCTTAGATCCACTCTTTCACTGGCATTCCTTGCCACAACAGCATTGGCTCAAAACAACCAGCCAGAATTCCGCCAGGCCGACATCCGTGGCGGGGGTGGCGATGGCAAGTGCACAATAGAAGTGATTGTCGATGGCAGCGTTGAAATTGAAGTCTCAGCCAATGGCGCCTACCTTCGCACATTGGCTGGCGAACGTGCCCAATGGCGCAGGTTTCAATGCAATCGACCGATGCCCAACAACCCCGCCGATTTTCGATTCAAAGGGGTGGATGGGCGTGGACGACAATCGCTGTTGCGACAGCCTGGGCGCGGACCGGCAGTGATCCGAATTGACGATCCCGACCGTGGCAGCGAAGCCTACACGTTTGATCTGGAATGGCGTGACGGTGGGCGCGTGGATAGCGGCAGTCCGTACGGCAACACTTCACCGCAAACTCGGAGAGCTGAAATCCGTAGTGGCGGTAGTCGCGATGGCAAGTGCACTGTTGAAATGAATATTGCGGGCAGTGCCGAAGTGGAAATTCGTGGTGACACAGCCATCCTCCGCCCTATGTCTGGCAGTCAGGCTGAATTGCGGCGTTTTGTCTGCAATCAGGTGATGCCGAACAACCCTCTTGATTTCCGATTCACGGGTGTGGACGGTCGCGGTAGACAATCCTTAGTGCGCGATCCAGGCCGCAATGGCACTGCAATTGTGCGGATTGATGACAACGGTCGCAATCCGGAAGGGTACACGTTTGATCTGGAGTGGCGCGGTGGTGGATCCTCACAAGACGGCGGCGGATTTTTTGGTGGAGGCAGAGGGAATAACCACGTGGAAGAACGACGCGCCGATATTCGCGGCGGTGGCGGTCATGGCAAATGTACGATAGAAATTCTAGTGGATGGCGTGGCTGAAGTGGAAGTTCGGGGTGACATGGCCTACCTGCGCACCATCAGCGGACAAGCCGCCACATTCCGCAGATTCCAATGCAATACGCCCATGCCCGATTCACCGAGAGATTTCCGTTTCTCAGGGATTGATGGCAGAGGCAAGCAAAAGTTAGTGCGCAGCCCACAGCGCGGCGGTCCAGCGGTGATCCGCATTGAGGACCGCGATCGTGGCAGCGAAGGTTACACCTTTGATATTGAGTGGCGCTAACTCTCAATGTCATGTAGTTTTTCAATTTCAGAAGTTTCCCAGGCACTCGAAGGTGTGAAGAAAGTCCGCTAGCGGACTTGGCAGGCGGAATCGCCCAACGCCACTTAGTTTTCCCAAATCCCTGTAGAATTTCCAACTTTTTTTGGGATAACTTTTGGTTAAAAAGACCGCTCCCTTGCGGTCACGGCTCGGTAACGCACTGACTCTACAGAGCCGTGACCGCGAGGGAGCGGTTTTTCAAAGGCCTGATACGCTTCGCTCCAACACTTGAACCTATCCGATTGCGGAAAACTATATGAGATTGGAGCGCTAACGCTCCCTTTTACGATTCTTGTGTTACAGCAGGAACGTTGATTGGTTCAGGAATGGAATCCCCTTCCCCAGGTGCTAGGAACAAATTTGCTTCCAACCCATGCTGGCGGGTGTAAAGATCGTGATACCGACCCTTTAGGTCATACAGTTCGGCGTGCGTTCCACGTTCCACAATGCGACCGCCCTCCACCACTAAAATCTGATCTGCACGACGAATGGTGGAAAGCCTGTGAGCAATTACGAAGGTGGTGCGACCTTGCATTAAGTGGGCCAGACCTTGCTGAATCATAGCTTCGGATTCGGAATCCAGGCTGGACGTTGCTTCATCCAAAATCAGAATCCGCGGGTCAGCTAGAATGGCCCGGGCAATGGATACGCGTTGCCGTTGTCCACCGGAAAGTCGTACGCCACGTTCACCCACTACGGTGCCGTAACCGGTATCAAACTTTTCGGCAAACTCATCCACGCGGGCAATGTGCGAGGCATTTTTGATTTCGCTCAGTGTTGCTGACGGACGGGAAAAGGCAATATTTTCTTCAATGCTGCCATCGAACAGAAACGATTCCTGCAGCACCACACCAAGCTGCGTGCGATAGGAAGAAAGCTTCACGGTAGATAGGTCCACCCCATCCACTGTGACGGTGCCACTGCCGGGATTGTGGAATGCAGAAATGAGTCCAATGATGGTGGACTTGCCGGAACCGGAACTGCCCACCAGTGCTGTAACGGTGCCTGGCTTCGATTCAAAACTTACTTGTTCCAGTACAGGTTTGCCTTCCTCATATTGAAAATCCACGTTGTTGAATTTGACTGATCCTTCAAGCGTCGGCAAGGTGACGGTGCGCCGTGGATCTTCGTCTTCAGGTTGCACGCGAAGAATTTCACGGGTCCGTTCCAAACCCGCTAACGCTTCTGTGAGCTGGGTGCCGATGCTGACGATTTGAAACACCGGGGCCACCAGCGTGGCAAGAAATGCTGTGAAGGTAACAAAGCCGCCCATGGTCATTTGGCCGCTGAAAATTTGTTTGGAGCCGACGAACATCACCAGTGCGCCGACAATTCCCAACAGCACGGTAGCGGAAAGGCTCATCAGAGACATGCCTGTAAGCGAACTCAGAATATTATCAAGAATACGCTTCACACCTTGGGCGAAAACTGCTTCTTCACGCTTTTCCGCATGATAGCCCTTGATGACGCGAACGCCGCCAAGGGACTCCGTTAGCCGCCCGGTGACTTCGGAAAATATCTTGCCGCGTTCGCGGAAGATGGGTCGCAAGGTTGAAAATGCTTTTTGCAAAACGAACCCAAAAGACAGCACCAGCGCCAATGAGAGTCCGGTAAGCAGAGGACTGATATTCACCAGCACCACCAATGCCAGCAAGGCGGTAAGCGTGCCACCTACGAATTCCACCAGGCCTGTTCCAACCAGATTCCTGACCCCTTCCACATCGTTCATGATGCGCGAAACCAGTTCGCCACTCTTGTGCGTATCAAAATACGATACAGGCAGGCGAGCCACATGAGATTGAACCTTTTGGCGCAGTTCGGCGATTAGGCGCTGGGCTGCTTTGGATAGTAACTGGGTCAACGTAAAGGAGCTGATTCCTTGAATGACGGTGGCCAGCACGACGGCGGCAACCAGCGGGCCCAGCAAGTCTGCGCGGCGCTTGCCGATGACGTCATCCACCAGGTAGCGGGTGGACGCAGGCAACACTAAACCCGAGATTCGACTTACCAATATGAGGAGCAGGCCGATGGCCAGTGAGCCCTTACGGGGTTCGATAATTTCCCAGATGTCGGGCCAAAGTGTACGCAATCTTTCGGAGGTGGGAGCGGTAGGTTTTTTCTGAATTTCTTTTGCTGACATTATGCCTTTACCAGATTAGATGTTTTGGTGCCAACCAGCAATGCGACAAACCGGGTTATTCTTAAAGAGAGCATGAATCTAAGAAATACCATTCCTTTTGCCGCCGCACTTGCGGCGTGCCTTTCTTTCGGGCAGACCCCTGCGCCCAAACCGGCACAAGCCAAACCCGCAGCAGTCAAGCCTGCCGCACCCAAACCCGCTGCCACGCCAGCAGCCGTCACCCCAGCCCCTGCACCAGCCAAACCGGTGGTAGAAGTGAAGCCGGGCGATGTGATCATTGAAATTGGCGACCTGAAAATTACCAAGGCTGAATACGAACTGCTTGTTTCAACCCTACCAGACCAGGTTAAGACACAGGCCAATGGTCCGGAAAAGAAGAAGGTGGCCGAACAATATGCAGACATCCGCATGTTGGCCGCCAATGCTAAAAAGAGTAACATTCTGTCTGACCCCAAAACATCGGCGCAAATGGCATTCCAAACCGAAAACTTTCTGGCAGGGGCATTCGTCCGCGACTTGCAAGGCAAATTGAAAGTGGATGAAACCATTATTCAAAAAGCTTTTGAAGAAGGAAAGGCCCGCTTTGAGACGGTGAAAGCGCGACACATTCTGATTCGCTTCACCGGTTCACGCGTCCCTGTTCGAGAAGGGATGAAGGATCTGAGCAAAGAAGAATCCCTGGCAAAGGCGAAAGAAGTGAAGGCCAAGCTAACCAAGGAAAACTTTGCGGAAATGGCCAAGAAGGAATCGGACGATGCAGGCTCTGGTGCCGACGGTGGCAGTCTGGGAGCATTTGCCCGCGGATCCATGGTTCCTCCCTTTGAGGCAGCGGCTTTCTCATTGCCTGTAGGCACGATTAGTGACCCGGTGGAATCTCCTTTTGGGTATCACATTATTATGGTCGAAGAACATTCCACCAAGAAGCTGGAAGAGGTCCGCGCGGAACTGGAAGAACAAGCGAAACCCCAAATGTTGCAGAAGGCAATTGAGGATATGCGTAAATCTTCCAACGTGAAATTGAACGATAACTACTTTAACAACTAGATTGGAATCGGTTTCTGCAAGGGTCTCTGTCATAGGGACCCTTTTCTGTTTACGCTTGCCCTCAATCCCATCCAGGTCGTCGTGATTGATCTTGCCCCATTTTCCTGAAAAACTATTTCCAAGTTTCCTTCCATGTGATCTATCGTTCCTTGAATTTTTCCTTCAACAAAATTAGTCGCTTGGTTGGGTTGATTGACCCAGGCCAGGTTGTTCAGCGGAAAAAGCAGAACTTGCTTACTAAAGATTGGGGAAACCCTCAGCGGTCACCCAAAAGCGGCCATTGATGGTCACCTGAAAACCGGCCAATAGAAAGCAAGCCAGGACATTGAATCCGACGGAGCTAAACTCCG
>JAYWBH010000781.1:0-2996 GCA_043781815.1 Bryobacterales bacterium
TAACATCAATGCCATTGCCTGCACATAAAATGGTACCCGTCCAAAGCCCGTCTGGGTCCAATCAAACCACTCTTTCTTAATATAATGACCCAGAATTGCGATGGCCAGCACAATCCACAGTCCGGCTGAAACGTTGTCAAAGGAAACAGTCAGTGAACCAATTCGTCGTAAAATCTTCCAACCTGCTTCCAGTGAGGGGGACCGGAAAAAGATCCAGGCGAAGCACACATACTGCACCGTGAAGAACGTGCGGACCACGGTTGGCAATTTATGATCTGCCTTGCCCCGACGCACATCGAACAACCGGACCACTGCCAAGGCGACGCCATGCAGCAATCCCCAAATCAGAAAAGTCCAACTTGGCCCATGCCAAAATCCGCCAATGGCCATGGTCACAATCAGGTTGATGTACGGCCAATATTGGCCCCGTTGTCCAGGCAGTGAAAAGTACAGATAATCGCGCAGCCAGTTGGAAAGGGAAATGTGCCAGCGTCGCCAAAAGTCTGCGATGTTGGTCGCCGAATACGGAGCATTGAAATTCGGCGGCAATTTCAACCCAAGCAAGAGTGCTGACCCAATAGCTACGTCCGAATAACCTGAAAAATCGTAGTAAAGCTGCACTGCAAAAGCATACACGCCGGTCAACACTTCGGCGCCTGAATACAGAGCTGGAAAATCGAAGACGCGGTTCACCAGATTCTCAGCCAGGTAATCGGCAATCAGCATTTTCTTCATCAGGCCCAGGCCAATCAGGAACAGCGCTCTTCCACCATCCGCTGCATCTAACGTGCGCGTTGTCTTTTCCAATTGAGGAAGCAGGGTCGATACACGAGTAATGGGTCCGGCAAGCGTAGTTGGGAAAAAACTCACGGCACTCAGATAGGCCAGCAGACTGGTTGTAGGTTTGGCGTCTTTGCGATAAATATCAATTGTGTAAGTCAGTGATTGAAAGGCATAGAAAGAAATGCCCAGTGAAAATGTCCAATTCCATTTCGGGGCTTCAGTCCCGGCCAGTTTGGCCCAATTTTCAAGGAAGAAGGGCATGTACTTGAATACGACAAGCAGCCCCAGGTTCAGCAGAACGCTTAGAGTGACTAACAATTTTCTTCTAGCGGGATCCTTTGAGCGATGGATCATCCCACCCAAAACGAAATCAATTGTCGAAGAGATAGGGATTAAGGCAAGATAAAAAACATCCCACTTGGCGTAGAAGAAATAGTTGGCAAATAAAATGACAGCCAGACCCACTACACGGAACCGGGCTAGGGGCCAGTACAGAAGGAAAACGGCAACCAGGAAAAAGAAGTAGGCCGAACTGGTCAATAGCATGGAAGAAAAGGAAATGCAGGGATCGCTTGATTATAGCGGGTCGCGGCCAGCTACGATGGTTAAGAGTAAACAGACAAGAGTGAAAGTCCTCCTAATATCCACTTATGAAATGGGACGCCAACCGTTCGGACTCGCATCCCCTGCGGCCTGGCTGCGCGATGGCGGTCATCAGGTAACTTGCCTGGACTTGGCCGTATCTCCATTCCCCAGAGCCGTTGCCGCCCAAGCGGAAATGATCGCGTTCCATCTCCCCATGCACACCGCAACGCGCATGGCCATTGCCGTTCTGCCGCAAATTCAAGAACTCAACCCCAATGCGAAGTTGGTGGCTTACGGCCTTTACGCTCCCATCAATAAGAAACTGCTTACAGAGAGTGGAGTGCATACAGTTTTAGGTGCCGAGTTTGAAGCGGACTTAGCGGCACTTGCCGACGGCGCGGTTCCCCATTGCGGCCTTGTAAAGCTCAACTTTAAAATTCCCGACCGCACTGGACTCCCCAGTTTAAGCCGCTACGCAAAACTCCAAATCGCTGGCGAATCCCGTCCAGTAGGTTACACCGAAGCCAGTCGAGGCTGTAAGCATTTATGTCGGCACTGCCCCGTTGTGCCTGTTTATCAAGGGCAATTCCGGGTGGTGCAATCCGATGTAGTTCTGGGCGATGTCCGTCAGCAAGTAGCCGCTGGAGCACGTCACATCACATTTGGTGATCCCGATTTTTTCAACGGTCCCACCCACGCCCGCAGAATCATAGAGCAACTTCATAGCGAGTTTCCACAGTTGACTTACGACGTCACAATCAAGGTGCAGCACCTGCTTCAGAATCGCGAATTGTTGCCTGTTCTGGCCGCAACTGGATGCCTATTCGTGACATCCGCAGTGGAGAGCCTGGATGATTCCGTTCTTCAGAAACTGGAGAAACATCATACCCGCGCAGACTTCCTGGAAGTAGTGAAACTATGTCGGAGCGCAGGGCTGACGTTCGTCCCCACGTTCATTGCCTTTACCCCTTGGACAACTCTAACCAGCTATCGTGACCTTTTAAGAACGCTAGCGGAGGAAGGCTTAGACGCCAGCATCGCCCCAGTGCAATTGGCACTCCGCTTACTGATTCCTGAAGGCTCGCGGATGCTGGAGTTGTCCGACGTCTTGGATACGGTGGACCACTTCGATAGCCAAGCGCTGGTGTATCGCTGGAGGCATCGAGATCCAGAAGTGGACGCCTTGAGTTCGCGCTTGCTAAAGCTGGTGGACAAACTACAAAAGGGAAACGCCACTCGCCAGGAAATCTTCGCCGCAGTATGGCAGGAAGCATCTGGAGCGGCACCGCCAGAAGTTTATACTCTGATGCCTCGGGCAACTGTCCCGTATCTGGACGAACCCTGGTATTGTTGAGCGGAACCATCTGAGGAGCAGGTTGCTCTTCTCTAAAAAAATCCTCTGCTTTGGTGAATAGAATCTCGTTGACTTTTTATGGTCAAGCCTAGTAATATCCTCACATAGTTATCGTTAAATTCGATGACCAGGAAATGGGGTTCTTCATGTCAAAACTCAATCATCTGCTGCAAAGCATTTGCTTTGCACTGTTCACACTTTCCCTGGCGATGGCTCAAATGACCATCACCGGAACTATCACTGGCACTGTTATGGATCCAACTCGGCAAGTTGT
>JAYWBH010000782.1:0-9099 GCA_043781815.1 Bryobacterales bacterium
CAGACCCTAGTAAACGACGCAAGAAAAAAGTACACTCAAAACAAATCGGTTTCACGCCAAACCGATAAGGAGTTAAGGGAATGTATATTCGCAACGTCGTGCGGAACCTCTTAGGAACGGTAATTTTCTGTCTTTCGGCCTTCGGCCAATCGAAGACTACGGCAGTTCTGAACGGGACTATTTTAGATCCCACGGGGAGTGCCATACCGTCTGCCAAAGTAGTTCTGGCTAGCATAGAAACAGGTGCAAAGCAGGAAACACTGACAGATGGCGAAGGCAGTTATCGCTTTCCATTGGTCATTCCAGGACTCTACGAAGTGCGGGTTGAAAAGACTGGCTTCAGTTCAGCAATCCGCAAAAATGTGGAAGTGACCGTTGGGCAAGTTGCCTCGTTAAATCTGCAATTGGCGCTTGGTCAGACCAGTGAGGTGATTGAAGTCAACAGCGACGTGGCCCTGGTCGAAACCGAGCGAACGCAGCAATCCAATACCATTCAGGAAGTGGCCATTCGCAACCTTCCCATCAACCGTCGCGATTACTTAACCTTCTCATTGCTAGCCCCCGGCATCGCCGATTCCAAAGCCCTGGCCGACGCCAATAGCTTCCGCGTGAAGCAAACTCCCGATAGCGGAATTTCCTTTTACGGATCGAACGGCCGGGGCAACAGCGTCAACGTGGATGGCGGAGATTCCAACGATCCTGGAGGCGGAGTCCGGCCCACCGTCAGCCAGGAAGCAGTGCAGGAATTCCAAGTGAACCGCACCAATTATTCCGCCGAACACGGATCTGCACGCGGCGGTGTGGTGAACATTTTAACCAAGAGCGGGTCGAATGATTTGCATGGTTCGGCCTTTGGCTTTTTCCGCCATCAATCGTTAGATGCCACCGATCCCTTTGCCCTTGTCTACGATGGAACGAAGGTAAGTCGCATTAAGCCCGATTCCAATCGTCAGCAATACGGTGCCACCATCGGCGGGCCACTTTCGAAGGACAAGCTGTTCTACTTTCTCAGCTATGAAGGGCTGCGGCGGCGTGAACGACGCACCGTTCCGGTATTGACCGACAATGCCATCTTTGGCCCAACCCCTGCGCAGAATGCAATTCTGAATCAACTGCCCGCAGCGGCCCAGGCCCAGTTACGACCCGCGCTCAGCACCCCGCCTGCCGTGCAGGAAATGTTCCGTTTGAACAGCGGAATTTTCCCGTTTGAAACGGATGATCACAAAGGTCTGTTCCGTATGGATTACCGCATGAACGATAAAAATATCTTTTCATTCCGGCAGAACGTCTCGCAGATTTTCGAAACGAATGAAGGCATTGGAGCCCTGGTGGGCTTTTCTCGCGGCTTCGTGCAGGAGTATTTTGATTCCACAACGCTGGCCAGTTGGACCAGCAATTTTTCGACGTCGATGGTGAACGAATTGCGCTTGCAGTACAACTATTACGATTTCCGCACGGAATCCAACGACAAGTTTGGACCGGCCTTGGAAATCGCCGGATTCGGCTTATTCAATCGTGACCGGTTCCTGCCATCGCGCACTCTGGCTCGTCGTACCGACCTGGTTGACAACTTGAGTTGGATGAAGGGAAAGCACAATGTGAAGACGGGGTTTTACTACGCCAATCGAGTTACAAATTCTGACTCCAAAACTTTTATGAGCGGTCGTTTTACCTTTGGCGCACTGCCTGGAGGGCTAGTGAATCCGGCCCTGGCAAGTACTTCCATCACGTCCCTGCAAGCCTTCAATTTGGGCTTGGCGCAAAGCTACCAACAAGGGTTTGGCGATGGATTAGTGAAGGGTCGCAGCATCCCCTTGGTCGCTGGTTTTGTCCAGGATAGTTGGAAGGTGGCTTCTAACCTGACTTTCGACCTGGGCCTGCGCTATGAAGTGGACACGCGCAAAGAGCCGCTGCCTACGTCCCACAAAAGCATTGGCCCCCGTGGTGGATTCGCCTGGGATCCCTTCAAGGATCATAAGACAATTGTTCGTGGTGGATACGGATTGTTCTATGCGCCCATCGATTTCCAAATTGATTACGTTGTGAACGCACTGAATGAAATTGATGGCTACCGGCAGATCGCCCAAGTTCTAACCACACTAAACGCGGCAGCACCGGCGGCGGTCACCGGTCCCATCAACATCTTCAGCACACTTCGAGCGCAAGGCGTCATTGGCATTCCCACTCCGCTGAAACCCATCACGGCGGCTGATTTACGGCAGTTCGGCATCAACATCAGCAACACTGGCCCACGTCCGCCGCTCACCGTGATTTTTCGTCCATCGAAGGATTACACAAATCCTTATGCGCAACAGGCCAGCTTTGGTATTGAACGGGAAATTGCGAAGAACTTCTCTTTCGGAGTCAGCTATGTTTTTGTCCGTGGGGCCAAGCTGACCACTTCTCATGACGATAATTTGCTGGACGCTCCCGTGAACCCGGCCAAGGGCATTCGTGATTGGGGTCCAACGGCGACCAACCCAACTGGGACCGCATTTTTCAAGAACCCACTGCTGTTTCAGGACAACGTGTATGAATCCACTGCCAACTCGTTTTATCACGGCATGATAGTGGAGGCCACTCGGCGCTTCAATCGCAGTGCGATGATTTCGTTTAACTATACGTTCAGCAAAGTGATTGATGAAACGGTAGATTACAATACCGATTTCCAGGCAAACGATCAGTTGAATCGACGTGCTGAACGCGCTTTATCGAGCTTTGACCAGCGTCATAAGGTGGTTTTGTATGCGGTGCTGCAAACCTCTGGGGCTGGCAAAAACCTGTTCCGTGGTTTCCTGTTTACGCCCATTGTTCGATACAACAGTTCACGACCCTTCAATCTGTTATCGGGCACGGAAATTAATAATGATCGCCACAACACAACGGACCGTCCGATATTTGCTGGCCGCAACACCGGCATTGGACCTTCGTTCGCCACGTTTGATATGCGCTTAACCAGGAAGTTCGCCCTTGGGGAAAAGAAGAGTTTGGAATTCATGGGAGAAGCGTTTAATCTGCTGAATCGCCTGAATTATGGAAGTGTGAATAACACGGTGGGCCTGATTTCAGGACCGTTCAATCTTACTGGTCGGGATGACAGAACACCAAGCCAGCCATTGGGATTCACATCGGCATTCGATCCACGACGGCTGCAGTTGGGTCTGCGCTTCGCATTTTAGGGTGGGAGGGGCGAAGCAAGTCAGTTGTCGCAAACGGGCTAGAAGATAGGCTTCTATTTCCTATTCGTATAGTTGGTGATCGGGGTCAACCCAGATGATGAAAAATGTATCACCAAGCAAGAATCCGTGCACTCTGCCGTGCTCATTGCGCGTGATTTCAAATTGCCATGCTTCCAATGATCGCAACTGATCATTCAGAGATGTAAATCCACCCTTCTCGGAAGTAGTGCTCCAATCGATCTTGTGAATTTTTAGAGATGAAGATCTTGCAGTCCTGAATTCAGAATCTTTCATGCAGGATAGATCCCTCAACCTTTCAAGCAGTTTCTGGAAATACCCTTCCTTGCACCGATGAATCCCAAACTTAGAATTTGAAGTAAGATCTAGATTCTTAAATGAAAACTTAAGAATGCCGTCAACCTGAATGGGTGGCTTAGGGATGCGGGCCGAATTGTAAGGAACGCTGGGCCTAGGGATTTTTCCCATTGACTACCTGTCTATAAAAGCTTCGCATGTCATCATGAAGAATCACCTCATTCGAGGGTTGGTCCAAGGGGATACCCTTGCGCGCATTTTGCCAAGGCATTTCAGAATGGGTAAGCTTTTCCAGTTCGTAAGCACTCATGCCCCCATAGTTGTCTATGATCTCATTCAGATGAGACACGACTTTATCTGGAGTCTCTAAGCTTAATAAGTCGATGTTTTCGCAGATCGGTTGCCATGCCCATCCCTTGTATAATCCATAGGCCACTGGAACAACTGGTCCATGAACCCAAGCCTCGATTCTTTCTTCAAATAAGGGCGTATCGTAAAGGGCTAGACTCCAAGCTTGAGCATAGTACAGAAGTTTTTGTAGTTTGAGATTAGATACAGGATCACCGTGTTCATGAAAGAACGCGACAATGTAGTCTGCTATCTGTTTCGATGATTGCATTTGCCTGTTCCTTCTTCGGTGTTAGATAACTCAACTATATTGTTACACCAAGGAAGAATAATTCATAGCCCTACCACAACAAGCCATGGGGCATGTCTTACTAAAATACCCAACAACGAGTGCGTCCACGTAAACTACTGCGAATCGCTAAACCCCAGTTAGTGAGTCACAATCAGAACAAATCTATTTCCACTCGTTAACTCCTTGTAATTCAACTTACCCCTCCATTTCAAGTCCATGATTAGCGTTGGTTACTTGCTGCAACCACTACGCTCCATGCAGAGGCAAGTAATGCAGCAAATGAACTCTGATCCCCGAAGAAAACTATACGAAGCGGCCCTGGCAGCACCGGTTTTTGATTCCCCGCCAGGCGAATCCTGGGCCCTGCTCCCCCGTGGTACATCCCCCAGCAGACCCGTTCCGTTGGGTTCCAAAGCCTATCAAAGTTGGCTATGCGCTATGTCCGAGGAAAAGCTTGGACTGCTGCCCACACCGGCAATTCTTAACTTCACGATCAAAGCAAGGCATCGTGATTCTTCCAATTGCGAAGATGAAAACCGTCAGGTTGCGCTGCGCATGTTTCGCACAGAGGGCGGAGACATTCACTTCCATCTGGGGTGCGATTCGGGGCATTGCCTCAAAATCACCAACGAAGGCTGGGAAGTAGAAGATACTCCAGACTACTTACACTTTCGTTATCCAGAAACGCGGCTCCCCATTCCAAAACCTATCCACGCTAACGCCTCATTACAAGCTCTTCTAGCGCAGAGTATGGGTGAGGATGCTGCAGAGCCACTTACTAAATGGCTCATCAAAACCATTTGCCAGGTTGAACCTGCTGGGCCGCTTTTGATAACAGGTGAGGGACGCCACCGTGCAGCGCTGTCCTTAGTATCCTTGCTGGATGCGCGACATGTCATCACGCACGAACCTAACTTTGAGGATGATTGGTTACTGCTTTACGCGGAACTTTCGCTGATAAAAGGAGGGCGGCTAGACCGTTTGAATTTCTATGCCATACACAGAATGCGACCGGTGGTCATTACTTCGGAAAGGGCTGTTGCGGGGTTAGATGTTACTCAGATCAACGTTTCCTCAGTTACACAAATCGACATAGCAACAGCTTTGGGAGCCTTGGCCAGCGCCGTTTCAGCCGCTATCCGCGCCCCACTAGCGGCATCTTTGTCGCCATCACAGTTATAAACTGCACGTTCGCTTCCAACGGCAAGTTCGCCATCATCAACACAGCATCGGCAACATGACGCACATCCATGCGCGGTTCCACCATCATGGTGCCATTGGCCTGCGGAACTCCGGCAGTCATACGCTGGGTCATCTCTGTGGCGGCATTGCCAATGTCAATTTGGCCGCAGGCGATATCGAAGGCTCGGCCATCCAATGAAATACTTTTCGTAAGTCCGGTAATGGCGTGCTTGGTAGCAGTATAAGGTGCCGAATTTGGTCGAGGCGTTTGCGCGGAAATGGAGCCGTTATTGATGATGCGCCCGCCCATCGGTCGCTGAGTTTTCATCAACCGCATGGCATGTTGTGCGCACAAAAACGCTCCGTTAAGATTCACCCCAACCACGTTGTTCCACTGTTCAAACGTCAACTCATCCATGGGAATGGCGGGTGCGCCCATACCGGCATTGTTGAACAAAACATCGAGCCGTCCAAAGGTTTGTTTAATCTTGTCGAACAGTGCTGCAACCGCATTAGGCTGACTGATGTCGGCGGGGAATGGAAGCAATGTTCCTCCTCCGGGTATGCCCATCTCTGCGGTGCGCTGCAATTCCTCTTCTCGCCGACCTGTAAGTACTACGTCGTATCCAGCACCTTGCAACGCCAGCGCAGAAGCTCGGCCAATACCGCTGCCAGCACCTGTTATAAGAGCAATTTTCTTCATTGTGTCCCTATTGTCTCAACAGTGCTTGGCCCCATGGGGCTATAACTTCGGAAGTTAGTGGGACCGGCATCCCTACCGGTCCTTCCCTTCTTCTGGATAATGACCCGAAAGCACTAACTTCGAAATTCAATTTAAGTCAGCGACCTTTCTTCTTCGCCACCGGTCGTGGCTTGGCTTCATTGAGTACTGGCGGGACAAAATCGTAATCAGTAATTAGTTTTTCCTGCAATGCGGCCATTAAGGTTTGCTGCGTATCGTTGAATTCAGCTTGCCCAGCGATGTTATTCAACTCGCCTGGATCCACGTCCAAGTCATATAACTCTAAAACTGGACGCGGACGCTGGAAATAAGCTCGATCATGCTCAGGCTTCAGAGTACCCGCTTTGTGTGCCGCCACCATCTGTTGCCAACCCGGATCCTGTCCGCTATCTACTGGCCAATATTCCATTTGCGGCGTCAAGTTATAGATCAACTTATAACGATTGTTACGAACCGAGCGTGAAAGATCGAACGTAGAAGACTTTGTTTCTGAAGTGAATTCAGCACCGCCATGGTGCAGTCGTGCGCTGAACACATATTCCCGCGGCTCATACTTTCCGCCGATCAGCAAAGGATAAAAGCTGCGCCCGGAAACGCCTTTTGGAAACTCAGCTCCAGCGGCATCCATAAACGTTGCCGCCAGATCTTCACCGGAAATTAGAGTCTTTGTTACCCCAGGTTTAATGTGCCCAGGCCAGCGTGCAATCAGTGGAACGTTCACTCCGGGGTCGTAGAGTGATCCTTTGCCATGAGGAAACGCCATGCCGTTATCGCCCATAAAAATTACTAAAGTGTTGGCTTCCTGGTTGCGTTTGCGGAGCACGGCCATGGCGTCACCAAAGGAACGATCCGCCCGCTCCACTTCCCCGCAATAGCGTGCCAAATCATCACGAACGCCCGGTAAGTCAGGAAGGTGGGACGGCAGTTTGATCTTCGCCGGATCCACCTTTCCCGCATCGCTATCCCAGGGATGGTGCGGATCGTTGTAGTTGATCCAGAAGAACCAGGGCTTGTTCTGCGGCACTTGACCCAGAAATTCATCCAGCAATTGCGGGGTAGGCCCTTGCGAAGAAATATTCATGAAATCAACGCGCGATTTCCAGGAACGCATCTGGTTACGTTCATACACCTGCTCTGTCACTGGCGACGGATTAATGACACCGTCCAAATGAAAATAGCGGCCGCAAACGCCTGTGTAATATCCTTTGGTCCGCAACACCTCGGGAGCAGTGACAATATCTTTCGGCAATGGAGAGCTGAAGCGGCCCATGCGCGCGGCCACCGGGGAACGCCCGGTCATCAGCGCCGTTCGCGATGGGACACATTGCGGAGCAGCAGTAAAAGCACGGTCGAAACGTATCCCCTCCCGCGCAAACTGATCCAGGTTTGGAGTCGACATCCAAGTGGCCCCATATGCGCCAAGGTATGGACTACTGTGATCGTCGGAAAGGATGAATAAAATATTAGGAGGTTTCGAGCTCTGTGCCTGCAACGCGATGGGCGCTGCGGCAAGAGTCTTGAGCATGTCTCTACGGCTGGTAGTCACGCTCTGCATTATACAGCGCAGCGCGCACAACCTCAATCAGCGACCAATACGAAACCCTACTCGGTGCCAGCTACAGTGAACCCAGTCAGCCCGGGCATGGGACCAGCGGCGAAGAACTGTTGACGGGACAGATTTCGGTAGACATTGCCCGCTACTCCTGCGGCCACTCCGCCGTTTACCTGCTTGCCGCCTGTCAACAAAACCACGACCACCAGCTTGTTATGTCCCACTTCATTGAAGCTACCGAACCAGCCTAAATGTGTGGGTGAATCCTTATCGGTGCAGGTTCCGGTCTTTCCTAAAATGGGTTCATTCGGATCATACGCTGCGCGACGGGCAGTGCCGTATTCCACTGCGGCCATCATACCTGGTTTGATTTCTGGAACCTGATCGCCAATGTCCAGAAGGCGCTTCACGCGGGGCTTGAATCGGGCGATTTCCATAGCGTTTTTGGGATATTGCAGATAGTACATGGTGCCGCCGTTGGAAATTGTCCCTAAGATGGACGCCAGTTCCAGCGGGGTCACGGTGATGCCCAGGCCGTAGCTGGTCATCATTCCCACACCGCCGTATTTAGGCGCTTCTGTTGGATAATCACCAGCTTTTTCACCAGCGATATCGAGTCCGGCTTTTTCGCCCAGGCCGAACATCTTTGAATAGCGCGTAACGCGGTCATATCCCAACATGCTGCCCACATTGGCGAAATAAGGATTGTTGGAATGGGCCAGTGCCTCAGTCAAATTCAGCCGCGAGTAACGATCCACGCGGATCATACTGTTGCGGTCAATGACGCCTTCGCTTAAACCGGCCATGGCGCAAACCAGCTTGATGGTGGAACAGGGTTGAAAACCACCGCGCAAACCAAGTTTCTGGTTGACGATAGTCAAAATGCGACCACTTTGCGGGTCGCTGACAACAATGCTTCCGTTGAATGGGCCAAGCGCATCGACGGCTGCTTTGCGCACCACAAGGTCTTCCCCTTCAATGTTGTCGCCCAGGCTGGAATCGGCGAAAGAAGGCTCTCTCCAGTTTTCCACCGGAACCACTTTACGTTTCGACGCAGCCACTTTCGCTTTCGGGGCAACTGCTCGTTTCTTCTTGCTTACAACCGCGCTTGCTGGAACCGGCGCCAAAAGGACCATGATGGCAATACCGATTACAGCGATTTTGAATCGCCGCATTATAAATCCCTCAAACCAACTGATTTTTATGCCCTGCCCTCTTTGGAGCAAGATCATCTGTACTACTTATCGGTCCATTCCCTAATAACCACTACGTTAAATTTCTTAAGCTGCCGTCCAGCCACCATCAATGGTCTGTACGCTGCCTTGCACAAATCCGGCTTCATCGGAAGCAAGATACAGCACCATGTGCGCAATCTCTTCCGGTTTGCCCAGCCGACCAATGGGTTGCCGTTGATTCAACTGCACCCGCATTTCAGCCTTCTCATGCTTATGATACTTCTCTAAATACGATTCCACAAAGGGCGAATCCA